>NZ_VIGC02000015.1 GCF_006569185.2 Litorilinea aerophila
AGGTCCGGTCTCCTGGCCGGACAATGGAGCGACAGCGCTTCATGCACCCATGTCACGCAGGGATGCGCGACCTGCGTCGCAGGCCGCAGGTCCGGTCTCCTGGCCGGACAGTGGGGCGACAGCGCCTTCTGCCCCCCCGTCACGCAGGGATGCGTGACCTACGGTGCAGGCCGCAGGTCCGGTCTCCTGGCCGGACAATGGAGCGACAGCGCTTCATGCACCCATGTCACGCAGGGATGCGCGACCTGCGTCGCAGGCCGCAGGTCCGGTCTCCTGGCCGGACAGTGGGGCGACAGCGCCTCCTGCACCCCCGTCATGCAGGGATATAGAGGCGCACGGCCGCGCTTCTACTGATTATACGCCACAGGAGGCAGGCCGGACAAGAGACAAGGCGGGGTGGCGGGAGGTGGGATGTGTCCCAGACTCGTCAAAGGGACGACCCCCCGCGACGCCAAGCCCGTCCCTCGCCCCCCTCCCCAATCACGTGGAGCCGACATCCTGCCCTGAAAAAGAACGCAGATTCCGCTGTATTCATCCCCGCGGCGCAACGAAGTGGCACGAAGAACTCACATGCCGGGTCAGGCGATGACAGCGGTCAAATTCGCCAAAACGCCCCATTCGTGATAGATTGCTAGCGTGCATCCCGTTCTGGGGAACCTGCGTGGGAAGCCTGCCGCCGGGCAGCGCCTTCCCCACCCGCTGGTGAGGATGGTTTCTGGCATGATGGCCATAGCACGTCGACTCCTGAAATGGGTGCAGCCCCTGATGGTGGCTGTCGCCGCGCTCTTCATCGCCTTCCTGATCGTGGGGCAGTGGCAGGCCCTGCGCCAGCACGCCTGGCAGCTCCATGGCGGCTGGCTGGCCCTGGCCACTACCCTGCTGCTGGCTGCCTGGTCCCTGGAGATTGCCATCTGGCGCCATCTGCTGGCCCTGCTGGGGGGGCATCTTCCCCTGGATGTGGCAGGCCGCATCTGGTTTCTCAGCGCCGTGGTGCGCTATATTCCCGGCAACATCTGGCACCCCCTGAGCATGACCGTCTACGGCCAGCGCTGGGGCATCCGGCCCGAAGCCACCGTCACCAGCATCGCCCTCTACCAGGCCATCATCCTGCTGGCCGTGGCCCCCATCGCCGCCCTCTACTTTGCCCTCACCGGCAACTGGGGGCTGTTGACCAGCAGCCTGGGCAGCCTGACCCCCGGACTGGTGCCGCTCCTGTTGGCGCCGGTGGCCCTCTTCCTGTTGCGGCCCCAGTGGCTGCTGCACCTGACCAACTGGGGGCTGCGACGGCTGGGGCGCACCACCCTGGAGACCCGGCTGTCCAGCCGGCGGCTGTGCTGGCTGTTGACCCTGGCTGCAGGGGACTGGCTGCTGTGGGGAGGCTGTTTTGCCGCCCTGACCTTTGGCCTGGGCGACTACTCCGCCGCCCGCCTGGCCGAGCTGCTCCCCCATCTGGTGGCCGCCTACCCCATCGCCTATGCTGTGGGTTTCCTCAGCCTGCTCACGCCCAGCGGTTTTGGCGTGCGGGAGGGGGCGTTTCTGGTCCTGTTGGCCCCCCTGCTGGACGGCGCCGTGGTTACCGTCATTGCCCTGGCCATGCGCCTCTTCACGGCCGTGGGCGAGGCGGTCATGGCCCTGCTCAGCCTCCTGATGGAGCGCCACCAGGCCGCCCATGCCCTGGGCCTGGCACCCAGAAAGTAACGTCGAAGGAGCCATCGCGCCGCCGGGCGGGTCTCCCCCGCAGGTTGCGAGCATGCCCCGCCGGGTGGCGCGATGCCATTTGTCACGGAAATCGATGCAGGAGCGAGCGAAACAAGTCTTCTGGCTGGCGGTCGTCGCCTTCACCGTGCTGGGTTTTGGCCTGCGCCTCTACCGGCTGGAGGCCCAGAGCCTCTGGTACGACGAGGGGGTGACGGCGGATATTGCCCGGCGCAGCCTGGCGGAGTTGACCCGCTGGACGGCCGGCGACATCCAGCCGCCCCTCTACTACTACGTGGTGGCCGCCTGGGGCCGCCTGGCCGGCTGGAGCGAATGGAGCCTGCGCTTCCCGTCCGCCTTCTTCGGCACCCTCACCATCCCCCTGCTGGCCCTGCTGGCCAGGGAGGTAACCCGGCAGCGGCTGGCCGGCATCCTGGCCGCGGCCATCGGCGCCGTCCATCCGTTGCTCCTGTACTACAGCCAGGAAGCCCGCATGTACGCCATGTTGACCGCCCTGGGCGTCCTCCTGGGCTACCTGGTGGTGCATGGCGCCTGGCACCGGGAAGATCGCTGGCGCCACTGGACCAGCTATGTGCTGGTGGCCACGGCCGCGGTCTACACCCACTATTTCGCCTTCTTTTTGCTCCTGGCCCTGGGTGTCACCTTCCTGCTGGACCACTGGCTGGGCAACTGGCTGACGGGCCGGCACCTGCGGGCGCTGGCCGCGGGGCGTCCCCAGCCGGGGCTGGATCCGGCCCGGCCCTCTCCGTTTACCCCATTTCTGCTGGGCAACGGCGCCGTCCTGGGCCTCTACCTGCCCTGGTTCACCGTGCTCCTGAACCGGCTCTCGGTGGACTCCAGCTACTGGGAAGGAAGCCTGAAGCTGTGGGAGGCCCTGCGCCATGTGGCCATCAGCTTCGTTGCCGGAGAGACCGTGCTGGAGGCAGAGGCGGTCCGCCTGCTGTTGCCCTATGGGCTCATCACCCTGGTGGCCATGGCCGCGCTGCTCTGGCGGGGAAACCACCGCTGGCGGGTGGTCCACTACGGCCTCCTGTGGCTGATCCTGCCCCTGCTGGCCATCCTGATCCTGGCCGCCATGGTGCCCAAGTTCAACGCCCGCTACGCCATGATCGCGCTGCCCGGTCTGATCCTGTTGTGGAGTGGGGGGCTGGCAGAGCTCATGGCGCCGGCCGCCCATCCCCTCGCGGACAGGCGGGCCGGCCTTTTGGCGGCCTACCTGCCCACCAGCCTGGGCCTGCTGTTGTCCCTGCCCCTCTTCCTGGGCTTCCTCTACGCCGACCGCAACTGGTTCTACGACCCGGCCTTCACCAAGGCGGAATGGCGCCAGGTGAGCCAGTTCATCCGCCAGCGCATGGACGAAGAACGGGCGGCCGGCCAGGCGGTCTCCCCGCTGGTGGTTCTGGTGAGTGGCCATGCCTGGCCCGTCTGGAACTACTACGCGCCCGACATGCCCCCCCTGCGCCTTCCCCAGTTGGAGATCCTGGACGTCAACGCGGTGCTGGACTTTGCCGAGACGGCCCAGGCCCTGCGCACCGCGCTGCGGGGGAAGACCGACGTCTGGCTGGTGGAATGGCAGCACGACGTGGTGGATCCCATGAACCTGGTGCCCCTGCAGCTCCAGCTGGCCGGGCGGGAGGAGCGGATCAAGCGGGAGTTCTGGCACATCCAGCTGCGCCACTACACCCAGATCCACGCCGAGAAGGTGTTGATGCGCTCGCCGGCGGTGACGCCCGAAAGCATCAACTTCGGCAACCAGATCTACCTGTTGGACTACACGGTCGCGGCCAACGGTGACCTGCTGCTCTTCTGGCAGCTCCATCCCCAGCACAGCGAGCCGCCGCCGGACCTCCACATCACCGGCAACACCTTCACCGCCGATGGCATCCCCTTCTTTCGCATGGAAGATCGCCGGCCGGCCGGGTACCCCTACCCCACCTTCCGCTGGCGGCCCGACCAGGTGACCGTGGGGCGCATCCCGGCCGATGAGTGGGCCGGCCCTGGCGCGCTGCCGGGCACCTACCGCTTCCGCCTGGGGGTCTACGAGGCCGAAGGCGACCTCACCGGGCTGGACATCCTGGGGCGGCAGGGGCAGCCCCTGGGCAAGCACGTGATCCTGGACGCCGACCTGCCCCAGGCCACCCGGGGACCCGACGAGATGGACAAGGCGGCCGCGGTCCAGCTCATTCCCGATCTCTTCATTCAGGCCTCTACCCTGGCAGAAGAGGCCGAGCCTGGCCAGGCCTTCGGCCTGGAGATCCACTGGTATGCAGAGGAGAAGATGCCGGGCGATTACCGGCTGCGGGTCCGCTGGCGCCAGCGTAGCGACAACCGCCTGGTGGGCGAGCAGGAGCTGCCCATGCCCACCACCCTGCCCACCAGCCAGTGGGAAGACGACCAGCGCATCCGCACCATCCACCAGCTGCGGCCGCCCCTCAACCTAGCGCCGGACGACTACTGGCTGGAGGTGGGGCTGACGGCGCCGGAGAGCACCTTTGCCCGGCTACCCTTCCGGGTCCTGGGCAGTACCCGCCTCTTCACGCCGCCCCCCTTTGCCACGCCCGTCGGCGAGGATTTCGGCGGCGTCCTGCGCCTGCTGGGGATCATCGAGCCCCTGGCGGCGACCGTGCCGGCCCGGGACCAGATGGTCTTTACCCTGGTCTGGCAGGCCCTGGACCGCCCCGCCGCGGACTACAGCACCAGCATCCAGTGGCTGGGGTCGGACGGCAAGCCCGCCGCCCAGGTGGACCTGAGCCTGCCCGGCGGGTCGTCCAACTGGATCCCCCAGCAGGTGGAATTGCAGACCCTGATCACGGCCGCCCCTGCGGAGCCCGGCGACTACCGGCTGGTGGTGGTGGTTTATGACGCCAATGGAGAAAACCTGCCCCGCCTGTTGACCCACCAGGGCCGTGATATGCTGGAGCTGGGGACGGTGTCGGTGACGCCGTGACCCGCTCCGATGCCGTTCGAACGCGGCGTCGGCATCCTGCCCTGAAAAAATGGCACACGGATGGACACGGATTGGCAGGTCGGTCTCCGGGCCGGACATCCGCACCCAACGGGACGGGACCCCATGTCACGCATCCCTGCGTGACCTGCTACAGTAGGACGGAGCCGCATCTGAGGATGCCCACTCCACCAAGGGAAACAGGTGAAAGCGATGAGCCGAGATGAACGGATCGACGGCATGACCAACGCCGTGACCCGGCCGGCAGCCCGCCCCCCGGCCGATACGGCGGCCGGGGATGGCGGCCAGAAGGCCATCCCCGCCGGCCTGAACTTTTCCGTGCCCAAAGCGGTGGCGCCTCGGCCGGTGCCAGCCGACGCCGGGCTGGATGACCCCACCCTGTACTTCAACCAGGAGCTGAGCTGGATCGACTTCAACTGGCGGGTGCTGGCCATGGCCCTGGACGAACGCACGCCCCTCCTGGAGCGGGTCCGCTTCCTGGCCATCACCGCCAGCAACCTGGACGAATTCACCCAGAAGCGCATCGGTGGCCTGAAACGACAGGAAGCCGCCGGCGTCCGTCGCCTGAGCCTGGACGGGCGCACCCCTTCGGAACAGCTGGCCCTCCTCCGCCAGGCCATCCTGGTGATGCATCGCACCATGACCGCCACCTGGGAGGAAACCCTGCGCCCCCTCCTGCGGGAGCAGGCCGGGGTGGAAATCTGCCGCTACGAAGATCTCCACCCCCATCAGCAGGAACAGCTCTACGCCTACTTCCGCCGTCAGATCTACCCCATCCTGACGCCCCTGGCCGTGGATCCGGGCCACCCGTTCCCGTTCATCTCCAACCTGAGCCTCTCCCTGGCCATCATCCTGCGCCACGGCCGGCGGGAGAGCACCCACTTCGCCCGGGTCAAAATTCCGGTGAAGCGCTGGGTGGAGGTGCCGCCCCCCCCAGATGCCGGGAAAGATGACTCCATCCGCTACCGCTTCCTGCCGGTGGAACAGCTGATCGCCCACCACATCGGCGAACTTTTCCCGGGCATGGAGGTGGTGAGCGTCCACCCCTTCCGCATCACCCGCAACGCCGACATCCTGCGGGACGAAGAGGAGGCCGACGACCTGCTGCAGATGATCTCCGAGGAGCTGCGGGAGCGCCGCTTTGCGCCTGTGGTCCGGCTGGAGGTGGACCAGGCCATGCCTGAGTACGACCGGGAGCTGCTCATCCGGGAGCTGGACCTGGTGCCCGACGATGTCTACGAAGTGAACGGTATGCTGGACCTGACCGACTGCTTTGCCATCGCCGACCTGAACCTGCCCCACCTGAAGTTCGAGCCGTGGGAGCCGGCCATCCCCTATGTGCTCCTCCACGAGGGGGAGACCAAGGAGACCCGGGACATCTTTGCCATCATCCGCCGGGGGGATCTGCTCATCCACCACCCGTATGAGTCATTCACGGCCAGCACCCAGCGCCTCATCGAGGAGGCCGCCGCGGACCCCAAGGTGCTGGCCATCAAGCAGACCATCTACCGCACGTCGGACGAGTCGCCCATTGTCAAGGCGCTGATCCAGGCCAGCGAACGGGGCAAACAGGTGGCCGTGCTGGTGGAGGTCAAGGCCCGCTTTGACGAGGCCAACAACATCGAATGGGGCCGCATGCTGGAAAACTCGGGCGTCCACGTGGCCTATGGCCTGGTGGGCCTGAAGACCCACGCCAAGGCGACCCTCATCGTGCGCCGAGAAGGAGACACCCTGCGCACCTACTGCCACATCGGCACGGGCAACTACAACCCCAAGACGGCCCAGCTCTACACCGACCTGAGCTACTTCACCTGCAAGCCGGCCCTGGGGCGGGATCTGGTCAACCTCTTCCACTACCTCACCGGCTACGCGCCGGACCAGCGCTATGAGCAGGCCCTGGTCGCGCCTCAACAGATGCGGGGCCGCTTTCACCAGCTCATTGAAAACGAGATCCGCTTCCAGCAGGAGCACGGCAACGGCCGCATCATCGCCAAGATGAACGCCCTGGACGACAGCCGCATCATCCAGGACCTCTACCGGGCCTCCCAGGCCGGCGTCCAGATCGACCTGATCGTGCGGGGCCACTGCTGTCTCCGGCCCCAGCTCCCCGGCTACAGCGACAACATCCGGGTCATCAGCATCCTGGGGCGCTTCCTGGAGCACGACCGCATCTACTACTTCCACAACAACGGCGAGCCCCTGGTCTTCCTGGGCAGCGCAGATTGGCGCACCCGCAACCTGAAATACCGGGTGGAGCTCATCACGCCGGTCCATGAGCCGGCCCTGCAGCAGCGGCTGATCCGCATCCTGGAGATGGCCCTGGAGGACAACCGCCTGGCCTGGGATCTGGACGCGGAGGGCCGCTACACCCTGCGGATGCCGCCTTCTCCCCAGGAGACGCGGAATTTCCAGGAGCGATTGATGCAACTGGCCATCCAGCGGGCGCGAAAACCCCTGGTCCTGTGACGGCCTTCCTGCCGGCGAGCCCGCACCCCTTGCCGTAGGTCCGGCCTCCCGGCCGGACAGCGGTGCCGGGGCCCCTGTCACGCAAGGAGGGGTGACCTGCCTCCCTGCACGGACCACCCCCTTCCTGCCGGCGAGCCCGCGCCCCTCCTCGTAGGTCCGGCCTCCCGGCCGGACAGCGGTGCCGGGGGCCCTGTCACGCAAGGAGGGGTGACCTGCCTCCCTGCACGGACCACCCCCTTCCTGCCGGCGAGCCCGCACCCCTTGCCGTAGGTCCGGCCTCCCGGCCGGACAGCGGTGCCGGGGGCCCTGTCACGCAAGGAGGGGTGACCTGCCTCCCTGCACGGACCACCCTTTTTTACAGAGGAATCATGCATCTGGCTCCGGTGCGGAACCCGGGATCCGCCTGGGATCCAACATCTGGTCCACGTGCATCCACAGGATGCGGGAATAGCGGAAGACCAGGGGCCAGAGGAGCAGGATCTCCGCCGCCATCACCCCGGTGAACAAGGCGGTGGACGCGCCCGTCAGGTAGAGGTACAGGGCCGAAGGTGCCAGCACCACAAAGCCCAGGGCATAGGCGAAGAACATGGCGTTGAGGAAAAATCCCGTCTCCCGCTCGAACTGGATGCCACAGCGGGGGCAGGTCTTGTGCATGTGCAGGAGCCCGTCAAAGGGCTTCCCTTCCAGGCAGACGGGGCAACGCTGGAGGAGGATGGCCAACAGGCGATTGCGGCTGGCCGAAATGGGCTGACGGGTATCTTGGTTCAAGGGACATCACTCCGAAATGGGCCACAGGCGTTCGTGCCTGTGGCCCACCAGTGCAGTACAAGCTTACCCAGAGGCATCAGGACGGCTCTTCCCCTGGCTTTCTCCTCTGCAAGAGAGGCGCGCTACTTTTTGCTGACCGCGACGGTGATCCTGGCGTCGCCCAGCTCGAAAGTGGTCTGGGGCAGGTGGGCCGGGATGGCGTCTCCCTGGCCCGGGTGAACCTGGACCAGGTCCACCGTCAGGGTCTCCTCCCGGATGTAGTCGCCGAAGTGCTCCAGCACCTCGTGGATCAGATCCGAATCGGCGATGTAGGTGACGATGCGGTCGCTGATCTCCAGGTCCGCGTCCTTGCGCAGTTGTTGGATCCGGCGGACCAGCTCCCGGGCGTAGCCTTCCTGCTCCAGGGCCTTGTCGATCTCCGTGGTGACGGCCACCAGATAGCCGCCCCCTTCGGCCACGCTGTAGCCCATGCGGGGGGTGGTGCGCACCTCCACATCCTCGGGCGTGACCTGGTAGGTGGTGCCATCCACCTGGATCTCCACCGTTTCGCCGGCCTGGAAGCGGGCGGCCAGCTCGGCCTGGTCCATCTGGGCCATGGCCTGGCGGATCTTGGGGTAGCCGGCGCCGTACTTCTGCCCCAGCTGTCGGGGGTAGGGGAAGACCTGGACATCCACCAGGTCGCCCGCAGCATCGGCGAAGGCCAGGCTCTTGACGTTCAGCTCCTCCAGGACCAGCTGCTGCAGCCGTTCCAGGCTGGCCCGTTCTTCGGGCTGGCGCACCCGGACCACCACCTGGGCCAGGGGCTGGCGCACCTTGAGGTTGGCGGCCTGCCTGGCCGAATGGCCCAGGCTGGTGATGCGCTGGACAAAGGCCATGTCCGCGTTCAGCCGCTCGTCGATGAGCTTTTCCTGCACCCGAGGCCAGCGGCTCAGGTGCACCGAGTCCGGCGCGCTGGGGTCCACGCCCACCACCAGGTTCTGGTAGAGGGTTTCGGCAATGAAGGGCGTGGTGGGCGCCAGCAAGTGGCTCAGGGTGACCAGCACGTGGTGGAGGGTGTTCAGGGCCTCCGGCTGGCCATCCCAGAAGCGGCGCCGGCTGAGGCGCACGTACCAGTTGCTCAGGTCGTCCACGAAGGCAGCGATGGGCCGGGTGACACCCAGGACGTCGTAGTTCTCCATGGCCGTGGTCACATCCCGCACCAGCCGATGGAGCTCCGACAGCACCCAGCGGTCCAACAGGTGCTCGCTGAGGGGCTGGGCCGGGCCGTCGAGGACGTCGGGGGCCGGCTGCCAGTCGCTCAGGTTGGCGTAGGTGACGAAGAAGCTATAGGTGTTCCACAGGGTGTTCATGAACTTGCGCACCGTCTCGCCCACCAGGTTCACGCTGAAACGGCGGCTGTTGCCGGGCGGGCTGGCGGTGTACATGTTCCAGCGGGTGGCGTCCGCGCCGTGGACGTTGAAGACCTCCCACGGGTCCACCACATTGCCCCGGGATTTGCTCATCTTGCTGCCGTCTTCGGCCAGGATGTGGCCCAGGCAGATGACATTCTTGAAGGCAGGCCGGTCAAAGAGGAGGGTGCTCACCGCGTGCAGGGTGTAGAACCAACCCCGGGTCTGGTCGATGGCCTCGCAGATGTAGTCGGCCTGCTTCTGTTGCTCCCACAGCTCCTGGTTTTCAAACGGGTAGTGCCACTGGGCCACGGGCATGGAGCCGCTGTCGAACCAGCAGTCGGCCACTTCCGTGACCCGGCGCATGGTGCCGCCGTCTGGCGCCGGCCAGGTGAGCTGATCCACGTAGGGGCGGTGGAGATCCAGGTCGGTCAGCTTGCGGCCCACCTTTTCTTCCAGCTCGGCGATGGAGCCGATGCACTCCATGTAGGTGCTGCCCGGCGCGTCGCTGCGCCAGATGGGCAGGGGCGTCCCCCAGTAGCGGTCCCGCCCCAGGGCCCAGTCCACGTTGTTCTCCAGCCAGTTGCCGAAGCGCCCCTCTTTGATGTGCTCCGGATACCAGTTGATCTCCCGGTTGAGCGCGACCAGCCGATCCCGGAACTGGCTGGTGCGGATGTACCAGGTCTCCTTGGCGTAGTAGAGCAGGGGGGAATCGCAGCGCCAGCAGAAGGGATAGGTATGCTCGTAGGTGCCGGCCTTGTAGAGCAGCCCCCGGCTGGCCAGCTCCTCCTGGATGGCAGGGTCGGCATCCTTGACGAAGAGGCCAGCCCACGGTTTGACTTCCGGCTTGAAGGTGCCGTCCGGCTGGATGGTCTGGATGATGGGCAGGCCGTTCTGCCGCCCCACCTCCATGTCGTCGGCACCGAAGGCAGGCGCGATGTGGACGATGCCGGTGCCGTCGTCAGTGCTGACGAAGTCGCCGGCCACCACGTAGGCGTAATCTTCCTCCACCGGGAAGAAGCGGTAGAGGGGCTCGTACCGCTTGCCCAGCAGGTCCCGGCCCTTCATGCGGGCCAGCACCTGGTAGCCCGGCTCCAGGGCAGTCTCGGCCAGGGAAGCGGCCAGGTAGAGGCGGGCGCCGCTCACATCCTGCACCAGGACGTAGTCGATCTCCTCACCCACGGCCAGGGCCACGTTGCCGGGCAGGGTCCAGGGGGTGGTGGTCCAGACCAGGAAGAAGGTGTTCTCCTCGCCCAGAACCGGGAATTTGACGTAAACGCTGGGATCGATGGTCCCTTCCCGGTAGCCCTGGGCCAGCTCATGGCTGCTCAGGGGCGTGCCACAGCGGGGG
This sequence comes from Litorilinea aerophila, assembly GCF_006569185.2. NCBI lineage: Bacteria > Bacillati > Chloroflexota > Caldilineae > Caldilineales > Caldilineaceae > Litorilinea > Litorilinea aerophila. The sequence continues at coordinate 10,655 of NZ_VIGC02000015.1, forward strand.
CAGTAGGGCACCACCTTGTAGCCCTGGTAGAGGAGGTTGCGATCCCAGAACTGCTTCAAGATCCACCAGAGGGATTCGATGTATTCGTTGTGGAAGGTGACGTAGGCGTTCTTCAGGTCCACCCAGAAGGCCATGCGCTCGGTGAGCCGCTCCCAATCCCGGATGTACTCCATGGCCGAGGCCCGGCAGCGGCGGTTGAATTCCTCCACGCCGAACTCTTCGATCTGCTGCTTGCCGCTCAGGCCCAGCTGCTTTTCCACCTCAATTTCCACGGGCAGGCCATGGGTATCCCATCCCCCCCGGCGCAGGACATGATACCCCTGCATGGTCTTGTAGCGGGGGAAGATGTCCTTGAAGGCCCGGGCCAGCACGTGATGGATGCCCGGCCGGCCATTGGCTGTGGGCGGGCCTTCAAAGAAGACGTACTCGGGTCCGCCCTCCCGCTCCCGCATGCTGCGCTGGAAAACGTCCCGTTCCCGCCAGAGCTGGAGGATCTCTTCTTCCAGCTCCGGGTAGTTGACCACAGAGTTGACGCTCTTGAACTTCACTTGGGTCGTGGTTGCCATGGTAATTATCCTGTGCCTCCTCCCGAAGAGCTATCCCTGTCACAGTTCATTTTCAGGCCGGGTCATTCCCGGGGCCCCAGCCCGGCCAGCCCATCCGGCGGGGTCCAGCCCCAACCCAACCGATAGAGTCCCCGCTCCACCCAGATGGCATAGCTGCTGTGGGCCCACTCCTCCGGGCGCGCCACCTGGCCATGGCGGACCGGGTCATAGTGGATGTAGTCCAGATGCAGGCGCTGTTGCTCCTCTCCCCGCACTTGACAGAGCTGGTAGCCCGTCTGCCAGACCAGCACAGGCTCGGGCATGCCCAGCAGCTGCTGGTAATCCCGGGCGAAGCGCTGCTGCACCGCAGCCACGATGCGATGGACGGTGGCGGGGGGCTGGGGCTTCATCAGCCAGTGGAAGTGATCCGGCAGGATCACGTAGCCCACGGTCAGGAAGGGCCACCGCTGCTTGATGCCATTCAGCACGGTACGCAACAGGTGTACGGCCGTCCCATCGGCCAGGACGGGCTCGCGGCGAAAGGTCCGGCAAGTGACGAAGAGCGTCTCATCTGGCAGGTATCGCCGATAGTCGGCCATCGCCCATCCCCTTCACCCAACTTCTGACCGCGGGTCCATCCTCCAGCCGTCCCTGTCGCCGACGGGACAGGGGATCAAAAAAAGCCCTCCCCACAACGGGGACGGGCTTCAAGTCCGCGGTACCACCCCGGTTCCCATGGACCAGCCTTTCTGGCCATGGACACCTCGCTGCAGAGCCTGCCGGGCCCCTCGCCCGTACATGAGTCTGCCGTGGCGGTAACGTGCCACAACCCCGGCGACGCCTACTGGGCCCTTTTGCCCATCGGTGGACAAAAGGGCCGTTCAGGTCGCAGCTCCGGAGGGATTTTCCGCGCCGCCGGTGTGACCTGGCTTCCACCGTCCCAGGCTCGCTGTGCCCCTGGCCGGCGCGTACTCGTCTCCATCAACGCTATTGTGCGCTATTGTGATCGTTGCTTCTATTGTACTCGCTGTTTTACGATGGTTTCAGCGCGCTGCCACCGCGCGCCTTCCAGCGCAAAACTGGCTGAGAGTCTACCACGGGGGGCAGGCGTTGTCAAGCTTTGCAGAATTTTGCCCAGGATTGTGCGGCGTGGCGCTGGCACCCCGTCGATCCGGCCACCTCCGGCGGGCCGGAGATCCGTCCTACCCATGGGGACCCAATCGGTGCAGCCTCCTGCGCCTAAGAAACTCCCTCGCTTAAGAAGAGGTGGCCCCTGCGGGGCGGCCTGCGGCCTTGCGGCTCACCGAGGAGCGGTGAAACCGACTCTGGCGGCGAGGGGCATGGGAACCGGCAGCGCTGCGGCGACGCCGGCGGGCGTGACGTGTCTGCGCCTGGGAAGCCTGGCTCCCGTAGCGCTCTGGCATGAAATCGCCGTAGTCCAGGCCGGCCAACTGGCGGCGCTCGATGGTGGCCCCCAGAACCCGCTCGATGTCCCGCACCATGCCCTCATCGCCTTGTTCGGCGAAGGTAAAGGCCTCGCCGGTCTGGTGGGCACGGCCTGTGCGGCCAATGCGATGGGTATAGGCGTCCACTGTGTTGGGCATGTCGAAATTGATCACGTGGCTGATCTCGGCCACGTCGATCCCCCGGGCCGCGATGTCGGTGGCCACCAGGATGTCGTAGCGGCCCTTCCGGAAGCCGTTTAGCGCCGCCTGGCGGCGATTCTGGGTCATGTTGCCCTGCAGGGCAGCGACGCGGTACCCCTCCCGATCCAGCGTCTGGGCCAGGTTGCGGGCACGCCGCTTGGTGCGGGTGAAGACCAGGACACGCCCTGTGGCCAGGCGGGGCAACAGGGAGAGCAGGAGCCTCTCCTTCAGCCGCCCCGGCACCGGGTAGAGCGCGTGATCCACCGTCTCGGCGGGCGCGGTCATCCCGATTTGGACCGTGACCGGGTTATCCAGGATCTGGTCGGCGAGCAGGCGGATCTCCTCCGGCATGGTGGCCGAGAAGAAGAGGGTCTGGCGTTGGGTGGGCAGATGGGTGAGGATGCGCCGGATGTCGGGCAAAAAGCCCATGTCGCACATGCGATCAGCCTCATCCAGAATCAACACTTCCACGCCGGACAGGTCCAGCTGGCCATCGCCCAGGTGGTCCAGGAGGCGACCCGGGCAGGCCACAATCACCTCTGGACCACGGCGCAGGGCGGCGCTTTGGGCCCGTTTGCTTACCCCGCCATAGATGGTGACGCTGCGTACTTTGGTCCGCTTGCCCAGCACGGTGCAGGCCTCGTGGATCTGTTCGGCCAGCTCCCGGGTCGGGGCGATAATCAGCACCCGGGGACGCCGCAGGGGGCCCTGGGTCAGGCGCTGCAACACAGGCAGCATGAACGCGGCCGTCTTGCCCGTGCCGGTCTGGGCCAGCCCCAGGACATCTCGTCCCTGGAGCACCAGGGGAATCGCCTGTTGTTGGATGGGGGTGGGGGTCACAAATCCAGCGGCATCAATACCGGCGAGGATGCGCGCGTCGAGGGAAAAATCGGTAAAATTCACGTAAAGTACTCCTTGACTCGATGGTCACTGCATTGAGCCAAGTCGCACCCTCAGCCCGATGACAAATTGAATGGATGGCAAACTTCGTTGCCGATTGTACGGCGAGCCCGCTGGCTGCCGTCTGATGGCCCGGGTAAACCCGTTGGATCTCCGCCGGACAAACCCAGTGTAACAGAGGACGGGCCTTTTCCCTAATTTCCCGGTGGCCCAAATCCACAAGACTCGCATGGAAGCGGCAAGATGGGCAGGCCGCGCCGCGCCCCTGTACCCTGGCTTCGTTGACATTCGCCCCCCCTGCCGGTAAGATACCCGTGCAACATCTGGCGCCTTCCCGGACGCCGAGGGCAGGGCAGGGAAATTCGCCTGCACCTCCTGCCGGCAGACGGGCTCCTGGCGGGACTTTACCAACAAGCAGCCCAGAGCGCCCGGATTTTTCCCGCCAAAGGCGGGAACCGCGCCGGGCAGGTCATGAATATGTCACTGTTTGCTGAACTGCTGATCCTTTTCCTTTTACTGGCCGCCAATGGCTTTCTCGCCATGTCCGAGCTGGCCGTCGTCTCGGCACGTCGGGCACGGCTGCAACAGATGGCGGAAGAAGGCCATGCTGGGGCCCGGCTCGCCCTGGAGCTGGTGGACGCGCCGGGCCGCTTCCTCTCCACCGTCCAGATTGGTATCACCCTGGTGGGCATCGTCGCCGGTGCCTTCGGCGGCGTGACCCTTTCGGACAACCTGGAACGCTTTCTGGGCAACGTTCCCCTGCTGGCGCCCTACAGCCGGCCCCTGGCGGTCACCGTGGTGGTGGCCGGCATCACCTACCTCTCCCTGGTCCTGGGGGAGCTGCTCCCCAAACGCCTGGCCCTGCGCAACGCCGAAGGCATCGCCGCCTCGGTGGCGGGCATCATGGCGCGCCTGGCGGCCCTGGCTGCGCCCCTGGTCAGCCTCCTCAGCGTCTCCACCGACCTGATCTTGAAACTCTTCGGCATCCAACCCCTCCAGGAACCGACCATTTCGGAAGAGGAAATCCGCCTCATGCTGGAACAGGGCGCCCAGACCGGTGTGTTTGAGCCCCTGGAGGAAGAGATTGTGGGGCAGGTCTTCCGCCTGGCCGACCGTAAGATCAGCGCGCTGATCACCCCCCGGCCGGAGATCGTCTGGATCGACATCCACGACTCACCCGACGTGATTCGGGACAAGGTCCTGAGCAGTGGGCGCTCCCGCTTTCCCGTGGCCGATGGCTTCCTGGACAACGTGGTGGGCATCGTCCTGGCCAAGGACCTGCTGGCCCAGTGTATGTCCGGCCAACCCCTGGACATCCAGGCGGTGATGCGTCCGGCCCTCTTCGTACCGGAGAGCATGCCCGCGCTGAACGTCATCGAGCGCTTCAAGGAGACCCGCTCCAAGATCGCGCTGGTCATCGACGAGTTCGGCGGCGTGGAAGGGCTGGTCACCATGGACGACATCATGGAGGCCATCGTCGGTGAGATCCCCGGCCCCGATGAGATCGAAGAGGTGGAGGCCGTGCAGCGGGATGACGGCTCCTGGCTCATCGATGGCCTCTTCCCCCTGGACGACTTCAAAGAGTTGCTCCAGTTGCCGGATCTCCCCGAGGATGTGGAAGGCCACTACCAGACCATGGGCGGCCTGGTCATGGCCATCCTGGGGCAGGTTCCCAAGGTGGGCGACGTGGTGGACTGGCAGAATCTGCGCATCGAGGTGGTGGACATGGACGGCCGCCGGGTGGACAAAGTCCTGGTGCGGCCCCTTCCGCCCCCCGACAGCGGGGAGCAGAAGGCAGCCGCCTGAACTTCGGAGCCGTCACGCCTCCGGGTAGATCACGTGGCTGTTGTAGGGGATGATGAGGGGACGGGGGCCGTCGGCGGGGAACTGGGCAGCCCATTCCGCCGGATCGTAGTTGCGTTTGACAAAACAGGCGTAGTGGGCCGGCACGGCCGTGCGCAGACCCAGCGCCCGGGCCATCTTGACCGAGCCGTCAAAGAAGGGGAATTCCCCTTCGGTGGGATGGGTGGTGAGCAGGCCGATCTCCGGCTGCAGGGCCCGGATGGGTGCGAGGAGTTCCTCATGGTCGGCGAAGGTGTTGATGGGGTCGCCGGAAATGTAGATCCGCACCGGGCCGGCCTCCAGCACGTAGCCCAGATGCTGGACATCCGGAGCCGGGATGCCGTCTTCGGGTGCGCCCTGGGGAGGCTTGGCCCACACGGCGTGGGCGCGCATGGTGCCCAAAGTCGCCTGCTCGCCAGCCGCGAGGGTGGTCAGCAACGAAGCGGGGATACCATGTTCCGCCATGTTGGCCACGCTCTCGGACGGCCCCACAAAGCGGCACTGGGGAAACGCAGCATGGATACGCAACAGGGACTCGATACAGGTGTGATCCCTGTGATTGTGGGTCAACAGGACAAAGTCGGTGGGCAGGGTGGCCTCGTCCAGAGGGGGCTGGGAGTGGATGAAGCGGTCGGCGGGCCGCTCCCGCGGGAAGTACGGGTCCACCTGGACGACGGTTCCGGCCTCATCCTTGAAAGCGAAGGAGCTCTGTCCGAACCAGTGAATGGCCACCTTTCCCGCCGGCACGGCCAGGTCGGTCAATGGATGCATGGGAAACCTCCGTAGTATTAGTCCGAAGTCTGGAGTCCGGAGTTCGAAGTCCGGGGTACACTGGATAATCACCTTGAAAAACGTGAGCACAAGGATACGGCATGTCTAGCCAGGAAGGCGTTATCAAATTTCGACTTGAATTTACTCCTGGGCCGCCCCTGCCTGCCGAAGGCCTGCAAGAGATCAACCACTGGCGCCAGCTTCTCTACGGCCGGCGGCTCATCGGCCAGGATCCGGGTCGCTACGGCGGTTACGGCTTCGGCAATATCAGCCGGCGGCTCCCGCCCTTCCCCGCGGAGCCAGGCAGACGGCGCTTCGTCATCAGCGGCACCCAGACCGGCCACCTGGAGACCCTGGGGCCCCAGCATTATGCCATTGTTACCGGATGGGATCCAGACCAGAACCTGGTGATTGCCCAGGGCCCCATCCGCCCTTCATCCGAATCCCTGACCCACGGCACCGTCTACGACCAGGATGAAACCATCCGCTGGGTGATGCATGTCCACTCCCCAGAGCTGTGGCAACAGGCTTCCCAGCTGGGCCTGCCCACCACCGCGGCCCATGTGCCCTATGGGACGCCAGCCATGGCCCGGGAGGTGGAGCGACTCTTCCGGGAGACGGACGTGCGCCACCGGGGCATCTTTGCCATGGGCGGCCACGAGGACGGCATCGTGGCCTTCGGCGCCACGGCCGAAGAAGCGGGGATGGTCCTGCTGGACACACTGGCAGCCACCGTGACAAGTGGCCGGCCTGGGGCCGATGATTGAAATCATCGGCTGACACACGCCAAGTGCGTTGAAACGCACTTTCGCTTCGCCCTACTGCCCGCCGTCGCGCGGCAGGCGGCGGACCACCCCGGTTCCGCCGTCCAGCTCCACCCAGTCGCCGTCCGCCAGCCAGGCGGTCAGCCCCCGCAGTCCCACCACCGCCGGGATGCCCAGCTCCCGGGCCACAATGGCAGCATGGGAGAGGAGACTGCCCCGCTCCACCAGCAGCCCGGCGGCCATGGGCAAGATCAGGATCCAGCCGGGGTCGGTGTGCTCGGCCGCCACGATGTCCCCCGGCTCCAGGCCGGCCGTCAGAGGATCCCGCACCACCCGCACCCGTCCCCGGACCACGCCGGGGCAACAGCCCAGGCCCTGCTTGGAACCAGCCGCCGGCCCGGGCTGCTCCTCCCGGGAGTCGGCCTGGAAGCGGTTGCCCCGGTGTACCATGCCCCGGGTGACAAAGCGTTCCGCCGGGGCTTCCATGGCCGCATAGCGGGCAAACTCGGCCCGCCGCACCGAGACCAGCCCCCGCAGATCGGCACAGGTGGTGGTACCATCGACAAAGCCGAAGATTTCATCCACCTCCAGGTAGAAGACATCCGCCGGGTCGTCCAGGGCATCCACTTCGTAGAGGCGCTTGCCCAGCTCGCGGAAGATCTGGCGGGCCCGGCCAAAGACCCGGGTGCGGGCAAAGCGCAGATTCTCCCGATCCCGCACCCGTCGGCGGGTCTGCTGCAAAACCCAGCGAAAAAGCCAGCGCCGCCAGAAACTCTGCCCAATCCCCGCCAGGGCCTGCTGCTCGGCCTGGTCCCGTGTGCCTGTCCGTTCCGGCGCCTCCAGGCCCGGCTGGCCCAGCGCCGCCAGTTGTCCCACGGCCCGCAACAGGGGCAGGGGATCGTCGTGGAGGGTGGGGCTCTCCAGCTTGAGCTCGCTGCGACATCGCTCGCCGAACTCTTCCAGGTAGGCCCTGTAGGCCCGCTGGAAAGCAGGGGCGTGGGGCAGGGAGGCCTCGATCTCGGCCCGGGTGCCCGTCTGGAGGCGGCGGACAAAGCCCGGGTCGGCCGCCTGGGCATCCAGGACCAGCCGGGCCAGCTCCCGCACCCGTTCGGCCGGTTCCGCGCTGATCATCCCGCCGCTGCCGCTCAGCAGATCGTTGCGCAGGCTGCCTGTGGTGTCGCCACACCAGGCGGCGGTCAAGCGGCCCAGCACGCCGTAGAAAATCATGGCGAAGAAGTCGTTCAACAGGGGCGCATCCCAGCGAGTGAGCAACAGACGCTCCAGCCGCTGGTAGTAGGCCACCAGCTCGTCAGCCCGCAACGCCGTCAGATCTGGCCGCCCCTGGCCCAGGGCGTCCGCCAGCCGCCGATAGAAGGCCCGCTTACGCCGCTCCAGCAGGAGGAAGTTCAACACCAGTCCCAGGCTCGTGCGCAGGAGGTAGAGGCGATCCAGCCAGCGCTGCCGCCAGGTGCTCTGGTCCAACTCCGCGACCAGGCTGTCGGGCAGGCTCTCCTTCACGCCCATCATCTGCTCCATGAAGTGGCGGTTGGCGCGAAAGCCGGGCAGCAGGGCCAGCACCCGGTACCAGTTCAGGAGGTTGTAGTAGATGCGCCCCCGGATCAGGCCAATCATGGCGGCGAAGACGTGGCGGTTGGCCTGGATGACCCCCTCCGGCACGTACAAGATGCGACAGAACTGCTGGTAGACCTCCTCATAGGCCCGCCGGGCGAAGGAGTAGGTCAGGGGTGTGGTCATGCCGCCATAGCTCTCGATGATGTTGCTGTTGTCCCACAGCACCGGCGGTGCGTCGGGATCGGGCAGATCCGCCAGGCCGGTGATGGGACGGGACTGGAGCAGATAGAGCTGGCCGTCGCCGGCCAGGGCCCACTCGATGTCCTGGGGGCGGCTGAAGATGGCGGCGGCCCGACGGGCCAGGGCTGCCACGGCCCGGATCTCTGCATCCGTCAGGAGTGGGGCATCCTCGTGCTGAAGGTGACGCTCCAGCACGGTGCCGTCTGCCTGCACCCGGTAGGTATCCCCCTGCTCGTGGCCGGCCACCAGGCCTTCGGCCAGGCCCTGCACCGCGGCCACCACGGCTACGATGCGCCGGCCACTGACAGGATCCGCGCTGAAGGCCACCCCGGACACCCGGGCCTCCACCATCCGCTGGATGATCACGCCGGGCGGGGGAGGCGGCAGGGGCAGGCCATGCTCCCGGCGATAGGCAAAGACCCGTTCGCTGAAGCCGGAGCGCCAGACTTCCACCAGGCGCTGGGGAACCTGGTCGGGGGGGACGTTCAGGAAGCTGCACAGCTGCCCGGCGAAGGAGTGGCCGCGGCTGTCTTCGTCGGGCGCGGACGAGCGCACAGCCAGGAGGCTGCCGTCGCCGGCCAGGTCCGCGCTCGCGGCCGCCAGCTCGGTCAGCAACGCAGGGGGCAGGCGGAGGTGGGCCAGGGCGGCCTGGGCTGCGCCCGCGTCGGTTGCCCGGGCCAGGGCATCCTGCTGCTCTGGAGAAAGGGCGGCCAGGAGGGCCGAAGGCGCCACGAAGTACCAGGGCGGCACAGGCAGCCCCGCGCCGCCGGCAAGGGCCAGCCCGCGGGCCTTGCCCGAGAGTTCCGGCAGGGATTCAGGGGAGCAGGCGTCGAACACGAAGGTAGGCTTCATGGTTGCATGGTAGACTTTTCTTGACAAATGCCATCATGGTGGCTACTCTACCCCTATAGTCGGCAACCATCGGGGATGGAAGCCGGGGCGCTTCCATCCGATTGTGATGCAACCTCATGAACCTGTCAACAATGGGCTGGCAACTGACTGCGTTGGGGGTGTTGCTGGCCGTGGGTGGCCTCTACCTGCTGGCCTGGCTGCGGCTGCGGAAACGGCTTCCGGGCCATGGGCGCGTCAGTTTTGCCCGGGGAGAGCGCCTGGCGGCATGGAGCGCTGGCGTCCTGCTCCTGCTGACGGCGCTGGCCTCGCCCATGCAGGCATGGAGCCCATACCTGCTGACGGCGCGCACCTTCCAGATGGTGTTGCTCTACATGTTAGTACCGCCGCTATTGTGGCTGGCCTGCCCGTTCCACGTCATCCTGCGGGGCATGCCCTTCGCCGTGCGACGCCCCCTGGTCTCCTGGCTGCGCCGGGGGCGGAGGAGCCGATGGTTCCGGCTGGTTGTCCACCCGGCCACAGCCTGGTTTGCTTTCCTCAGCGGCATGCTGCTCTGGCATGATCCGCGCCTGACCAACTGGGTGTTGGACCGGGAAATGGCCCGCCTGCTGGAGCCCTGGCTGCTGCTGGGCGTGGCCCTCTTCTTCTGGCGCCATGTGACCAACACGGGCCCTCGGATTCGCCGGGCCTGCCCTGGCTGGGGCAGCGTGGCCGCCATTCTGGGGGTGGAAATCCCCAACATGGTGGCAGGCGTCACCATCGCCTTTTCCAGCGCCCCCCTGTACAGCCACTACGTCCAGGTTCGGGCCGCCTGGCCGGCCCAGGTCCAGCCCCCCCTGCCCCTGGGCCTGATGGAGGACCAGATGCTCAGCGGTGCGCTGGTCTGGGTCGTGGGCAGCCTGGTCTACATCTCCACCATCGTCCTCCTCCTCAACCGGCTCTTTGCCCAGGATGGCAGCACCGGTCCCCAGCATCTTCTCCATTGGGACGCCCACGACAAGCTCGTGGCACCCGGCCTGGAATATCGGGCCCGCCAGAATATCCTGCGCAACGTGGATCTGGACCATCATTAGTACGGCCCGGCAGAAGCAGAAATAGGTCCAGAGAAGCTGTGTCGTGGATGGCCCGGAGTCTGGGGTCCGAAGTCCAACGGAGCCCGTAGGTCCCGCATCGTTGGGGAGATGCATCCGGGGAAAACCCGGTCAGCCGGGCAGGAGAAAGGGCAGAATGCCCAGGACGACGTACAGGGCCAGAACCCACAGCGCCGAGATCAGGGGGACCTGCCGGGCCCGGGCGGTCACCGGCCGTTGCAGGAAGCGCCGGGCCGCGATGATGGCCCACACGCCCAACCCCGCCGCCACGCTCCCGGTCCATTCCACCATACCCACAGGGCGGGCCGCCGCCAGGGCGCAGAGTGCAGCCAGGGCCAGGGCCGCCAGCCAGGCCAGGGTGGCCTTCCGGCACCCCCACAGGGCTGTGTAAGTCTCCACGCCCGCTTCCTCGTCTGCTGGGGCGCGCACCTTGCGCCCCACCTCAAAGAGCACGCCGTTGAAAAAGCCCAGCGCCAGAAACCAGCCCAGGCCAGGGGGAGCGTTGCTCCCTCTCAGCCGCCAGTCCCAGGCCGTGAGAAAGAGGACGATCAGGGGCACGATCACCATGTGGGAGGCCAGATAGAGCCAGGGCCGAGCCCGCAGCCAGCGGTGGAGGCCGAACTCCCAGCGCATGGCGGCCATGTAGGCCCACACAGCGAGCAGAAAGGGCAGCAGGGCAGGACCCAGCCAGAGGGTGAGGCCCGCCTGGATCCCGGCCACCGTTACCGCCAGGAGGGCCAGCTCTTCCAGGCGGATCAGGCCCCGGGGTACGGGGCGGTAGGGGCGATGGGCCTGGTCGTCGTGGAAGTCCTTGTACTCATCGGCCACCCGTAGCTGGAAGAAAAAGCCCAGGGCACAGAAGGATGCCGCTGCCAGCGCCAGCCAGCCGGGCCAGGCCGCCTGTCCCCGGGCCCGGGCCGAAAATCCCAGGCTCCCCGCCGCCATGATGGTCACCAACAGGCCATGGCTCAAGAGGGGAAAGCGCTCTGCCTGGTAGATCCATAAGCGTCGCCACAGGGGTAGGATCCGCCCATTCCGCACCATACTTATCTCCGCATCCATGCAAGATTCCATTGAAGAAACCGCAGATTACCATCCTTGCATTTTATTTTCAGCCACAACGGGCGGGCACGGGGCCCTCGCTGTAGGCGCGGGCTGCCAGCCGTGCGGATGGGGTGCCACGGGGTAGGGCGGGTCTCTGGCCCGCCGGAGGTGACCGGATCGACGGGTGCCGACGTCCGGGGGGAGGCCGCCCCTACCACGAACCGGCGCCCTTTCGCGATTGGCGACAGCGGGCGGGCAAGGCGGCCCGCGCCTACGCATCGACTGCAAGGGTGGTGAATCTGGGTCATCCGTGTCATTTTGTCGTAGAGCCAGACAACAGAAAGCGGCCGCACACCGAGCTCCCCCCAGGGGTAGTTCGGCGTGCCGCCGCTACAGAATGCCACAACTGGCTGGCAGAGACAACCGGCTTACGGGTACAGTCCGGCGTCGATGCCTCAGCAGAAATTCAGTGGCACGGTCTCTGACGGAAACCGTCGATGAATTCCGGCCGGAATACCCTCATCGTCGGACGATGGGCAGGTAGATGGCGTGACCCCGGTCCGCCGGAATGCCGGGCTGTTGCTCCGGATCCAGGCGGGTCGGGTTCAATGGCTCTACCAGGGTGGCCGGTACCTCGACGCAACCGGTATCGTCTTCCTGGGCCGCGCCCCCGCCATAGTTTCCAGGCGTCGAATCCTGGTCGTCACCGTCGTCGGCCTGGATCTCGGCGCAGTTCATCAGCGAGCGGCTGCCATCCACATCCGGCGCCACATGCAGGACGATGGGGACGCTCACCGACTGTCCTGCCGGCACCAGGGGGACCAGGCGCTGGGGACGGCTTGGGTCCCCGGTCCAACCAGGATTCGCATCGGCGTGGAAGACGAAATCTTCCGGCCGGACCCAGTCCGTCACCACGATGTCGTGGGCGTCCAGCTCGCCCTGGTTGGCAATCCGCAGGGTGAAGGTGACCGGATCCCCCGGCCGCAACACGGGCAGGATCTCGGGCAGCTGCTTCTCCAGGGCCAGGTCGTACACCTGTCGACGGTTCACAAAGGTGCAGGTCACCGTCTCGCCGGCGTCCACCTGGATGGCATCGGGCGTACTGCCGTCGTCACAGGTGGCGTTGACCAAGACCCAGCCGGCCGGAGTCTGCTCTGCCACCTGGTAGGTGCCGGGCGCCAACCCGCCAAAGGCCTGGGATTGGCCGCCGCCCAAGGTGAAGGGGCCAAAGCTGCCGGCGAAGCTGAACTGCCCCGTGCTGCCTTCCGGTTGAGTCTGCTTCACCACCACCACCTTGCCCGGCAGAGGCTCCGCCGTCGGCGTGGGCGTCGGGCTCGGCTCCACCGTCGGCGTGGGCGTCGGGCTCGGCTCCACCGTCGGCGTGGGCGTCGGGCTCGGCTCCACCGTCGGCGTGGGCGTCGGGCTGGGCTCCACCGTCGGCGTCGGCGTCGGGCTCGGCTCCACCGTCGGCGTGGGCGTCGGGCTCGGCTCCGCCGTCGGCGTGGGCGTCGGGCTGGGCTCCGCCGTCGGCGTCGGCGTCGGGCTCGGCTCCACCGTCGGCGTGGGCGTCGGGCTCGGCTCCGCCGTCGGCGTCGGCGTCGGGCTGGGCTCCACCGTCGGCGTCGGCGTCGGGCTGGGCTCCACCGTCGGCGTGGGCGTCGGGCTGGGCTCCGCCGTCGGCGTGGGCGTCGGGCTGGGCTCCACCGTCGGCGTGGGCGTCGGACTCGGCTCCACCGTCGGCGTGGGCGTCGGGCTCGGCTCCACCGTCGGCGTGGGCGTCGGGCTGGGCTCCGCCGTCGGCGTGGGCGTCGGGCTGGGCTCCGCCGTCGGCGTGGGCGTCGGGCTGGGCTCCACCGTCGGCGTGGGCGTCGGGCTGGGCTCCGCCGTCGGCGTGGGCGTCGGGCTCGGCTCCGCCGTCGGCGTGGGCGTCGGGCTGGGCTCCACCGTCGGCGTGGGCGTCGGGCTGGGCTCCACCGTCGGTGTGGGCGTCGGGCTGGGCTCCGCCGTCGGCGTGGGCGTCGGGCTGGGCTCTACCGTCGGCGTCGGCGTCGGCGTCGGGCTGGGCTCCGCCGTCGGCGTGGGCGTCGGGCTGGGCTCCACCGTCGGCGTGGGCGTCGGGCTCGGCTCCACCGTCGGTGTGGGCGTCGGGCTGGGCTCCACCGTCGGCGTGGGTGTCGGGCTGGGCTCTACCGTCGGCGTGGGAGTAGGTTTCGGCGGTTTGGTGAAACAGAAGTTGATGTGGCTGATGCCCTTGTCTTCCGGCGCGTGGAGCCCCTCGTCGGCGGTGGCGCCCCCCTGGCCGGTGTAGTCGTACACCAGCGCGCCTTTGGCCTTGACGATCACCGCTGCCACCGGGAAGTCCGTCTGCCAGCGGAACTGGTTCTCTTCATCCCCATCCTTCCAGCCGGTGACGGTCACCTGCACCATCCCCACGCCGTCCAGGTGGTAGGTGCCGGTGAAGCTGCCGTCGTTGCTGGCGAAGGCCTCGTTGTTCATGTAGAGCCGCTCCGGCTCGATTTTAAAGTCCTCCAGATCCCCCAACCCCAGGTCATCACAGCGGGGATTCCCCGCCATTTGACGGGGCTCTGCCGCTTGCGCCGCGGGCACGGTCCCCAAGAAGACCAACAGCCCGGCGATCAGGAGGCCCATGGCCAGGCCGCGCCGCCAAAAACGATGCAGGCCCCGGCCAGCACGGCGGGAGGTTAATGTGGAGGTTGACCTTTTGTGCGGTCGTTTTGCCATATTTCCAAAAAATTTCGCCATATTCAAGAAAAAAGGATCCTTTGCGTCACTCCGCTGAACCTGCTGTTTACGCTTCATGTGCGACCTCCCTTTCCCACCAAGATGTCCCCTGCCCCAGGAAGTCGTCTAATCAACGGGGCAATATCCTTGCACCGCCCTTACATCATAGCGAGTTTTGTTGATTATGAACCTGTCACTTGCCTGTCACATGGCCACAAATTGAACGCCCCCTGCCGAATTTACGCGCTGGCCCCCCTTTCAGGTTGGCAGCGCCTGGAGCCGCGCCAGCCAATGTGGATGCCGCCCGGATGTTTTTTCCCATTGCCAGCGGCTCCAAGAGGGGGTATAATGATGGTTAAATCTCTTAACTTGTTGTCACAATTTTTGGGCGCTTGTCATTTTTCGACTGTATTGGCGTGTTTTTGACGGAAATTCCTGACCGAGGGGGGATTTTCACCGGATATCCATTGGGGATCCATCCGGTTTCTCGGGTCCAAACGAGGGTGCATATTCAGGGAGAGGGCGAGGAGCCAATGTTTGTCAAGATGGATAGCCAGGCCAACGGGACACAACCTGCCAGGCCAACCACAGAAAACGCTCCAGCGTCGAGCGGCGAGCCCGACGATAGGACCGAACAACCCATTCGCCCCGAAACCGGTGTGGCCGAAGAGGGGCAGGCAGAACTGACGGTGGATACGGAGCTGCGGGGCGACCCGAGCGTCCAGGTCTACATCAACGGAGCTGCCCAGTTTGTTTCCTTTGACGAGGGCCGTCCTGGCCGGGATGACGCGCCCCAATCCACGTCCGCCCTGGAAAGAGCCAAGCCAGAACCACAGCCACAGGCACCGCCCGCCGTCCAGCAGGAGGCGGGGCGGCCTGCCACGCCGTTGCTGGCCGCGCTGCAAAAGTTGCCGCCGCTCCCCACCGCCGACCGTAAGGGGACTATCCAGATCCAGCCCACGCCCGAGGAGCTCCAGGCCATGGAGAACCTGCTCCAGCGGGTGCCCGCCAGCTTCACCCCGGCCGATCGGGAGCTGCTCTTGCGGGCCTACCTGGTGGCCAGCTATGCCCACCGGGAACAGCGACGGCATAGCGGTGAACCCTACGTCCTCCACCCCATCGCGGTGGCCACCATCCTGGCCGAGCTGCGGCTGGATGTGGACACCCTGGCCGCGGGGCTCCTCCACGACGTGGTGGAGGATACCCAGTTCGATTTGGCCTACCTGCGGGAGTACTTCGGTGGGGACATTGCCAACCTGGTGGATGGCGTCACCAAGCTGAAGCGCATCAATGAGCTGAGCAATGCCCAACAGGGCATCGCCGACGCCAAGGCCGAATCCCTGCGCAAGATGTTCCTGGCCATGGTGGACGACGTGCGGGTGGTGATCATCAAGCTGGCCGACCGCCTCCACAACATGCGCACCCTGGGCAGCCAGAAAAAACACAAACAGAAGCGCATTGCCCGGGAAACCCTGGACATCTTCGCGCCCCTGGCCAACCGCCTGGGCATCTGGCAGATCAAATGGGAGCTGGAGGACTTGAGCTTCCGCTACCTGGAGCCCAACACCTACCGGGAGCTGGCCAAGGCCATGCAGCAGAAGCGGGAAGAGCGGGAAAAGTGGGTGGCCCGGATCAAGCGAGAGCTGGAGGAGCTCCTGGCCAAGGCCGGCATTCCCGCCGAGGTCAGCGGCCGGCCCAAACATATTTACAGCATCTACCGCAAGATGAAGCGCAAGGACGTGGATTTCGACCAGATTTACGACATCCACGGCTTTCGCATCATCGTGGAGACGGAGGCCCAGTGTTACGCAGCCCTGGGCGTAGTCCACAGCAACTACCGGCCCATCCCTGGGGAATTCGACGACTACATCGCCAACCCCAAAGACAACATGTACCGCAGCCTCCACACCGCGGTGTTGAGTAAGCGCAGCGGCAAGCCCATGGAGATCCAGATCCGCACCCGGGAGATGCACGAGATCGCGGAATACGGCATCGCCGCCCACTGGCAGTACAAGGAGCAGAAAAAGCACGACGCCCGCTTCCAGGAGAAGATCGCCTGGCTGCGCCAGCTCATGGAATGGCGCCAGGAGGTCACCGACGCCCGGGAATTCGTGGACGGCATGAAGACCGACGTCTTCAACGACCGGGTCTACGTCTTCACCCCCCAGGGAGACGTGATCGACCTGCCGGCCGGCTCCACGCCCATCGACTTTGCCTACGCCATCCACACGGAACTGGGCCACCGCTGCCGGGGGGCCAACATCCGGGGGCGTCTGGTTCCCCTGGACTACAAGCTCCAGAATGGCGACCAGGTGACCATCATCGCGGCCAAACGGGGCGGCCCCAGTCGGGACTGGCTCAACCCCAACCTGGAGTATGTGGCCACCCAGCGGGCCCGCAGCAAGATCCGGGCCTGGCTGCGCAAACAGGGCCGGGAAGAGAACATCCAGCGCGGGCGGCAGATGCTGGAAAAGGAGATGAAGCGGCTGGCCATCAACGAAAGTTTTGAGAGCATGGCCAAGCTCTTCAACTACGACAAGGTGGATGACTTCCTGGCCGCCATCGGCTATGGGGACATCAACTCCCAGCATCTGGCCCAGAAGGTGCTGGAGAAGGAACGCCGGGAGCGGGAACGGGCTCGCTGGGAAGAGCTGGAACGAGAGGGCGGCGAAAAAGGGGCCGAGGGTCGACGCCGCAGCTCCGCCACCGACGGCTTTCGAGTCCAGGGCGTGGAGGGACTGCTCACCCACCTGGGCCGCTGCTGCAACCCCGTCCCAGGCGACGCCATCGTGGGCTACGTCACCAAAGGGCGGGGCGTGACCATCCACCGCACCGTCTGCCCCAACGTAGCCAACATCGTGCGTCGTGGCCAGGAGAACCGCCTGATCGATGTGCAGTGGGCAGCCGATCCAGAGGCCACCTTCCCCGTCAGCATCCAGGTCAGCGCCTATGACCGCTCTGGGCTCATGCGGGACGTGGCAGCCCTGGTGGCGGACGAACACATCAACATGATCAGCGTGGAGGCGGTCACCGGCCAGAAGGACAACCTGGCGGTCATCAACGCCACCCTGGAAATTCGGGACGCCGCCCAACTGACCCGCATCTTGACCAAGATCGACCGCCTGCCCAATGTGGTGGAGGCCAGGCGCAAGGTGAGCTGACCCATCCGGCTCCGCCCCGGGCGGCGAACTTCAACCGCCCGAGGCCTCCCCCGGGGCAGGCAAAATCAGCCGGTAGCCCACGCCGCGCACCGTCTTCAGGTAGATGGGGTTGGAGGGGTCGGGCTCGATGCATTCCCGCAGCCAGCGGATATGTACGTCCAGGGTCCGGGTATCCTCCATGTACGAGGTGTTCCAGATGGCCTCCATGATCTCCTGGCGACGGACCACCCCATTTCGATGCAACATCAAAAACTGGAGCAGGGCACACTGCTTGGGCGTCATGTGGTGCTGGCCGTGGGGTGTGAAGACTGTACGGGTGGCCACGTTGAGGCGGATGGGGCCATGCTCCAACACGTGGCTGGCGTATTGATTCTGGATCTGGCGGATGGCGGCCAGCACCTCTGCATGGTCCAGGGGGACCTGGATGAAGCCGTCAAAGTGGACGTTTCCCACTGGCCGGGCTGGCCCCACGGCGAAGATGGCAGCCGTGGGTAGCCGATAGCGGACCATCTCACAGAAGCGGCCCCGGCTGTTGGGCCTGGCATCAACCGTCACCAGCAGCACCTTGGGCGGCCGCGTCCGGATCAGGTGCAGGGCCGCCTTCTGGTTGGTCACAGCCGTGAACTCGATGGGTTCTAAGCACCAGGGCGTCTCGCCACCGGCTGGCTCCCCATCATCTGGCCCCTCAGTGGCCGGCTCCGCCGTCCTCGCGAACAGCGCGGCCAGTTCATCCACCACCCGATTCTGGCGGCCCACATACAACACCCGAATGACACCGGGCAGGGTCGATTGGCGTCCATCGGCCGAAATCCGGGCATTTGCCAAAGATCCTCCCGGCCGATCCGCAGAGGCGTTGGAATCCGCTGTCTGGTCCGTCATGCTCGCTGTTGCTCAACTGGAGGTGCGCTGGAAGTGGTCTCCCCATTATACTGGAGATGGTCCTGGGCTGCAATGGTCATTTGATTTGTGATTTGCCGCGCCATTTGCCTGGATTTCGTCCCCACGACCCGGGCCAGGGAGCCAGGGTGGGGGGGCAACCTGATCGGGCGCGCTGACGAACTTCCATTTTCCCACAGCAGCCGCGAACCGACAAACTGTTCAACCCAGTCCACAGGAAGCCAACCGTGACAGAGATAACCGGAATGTTAACCCTGGAGCAGCTGGCGGAACTGGTCCAGGCTGGAAGCGTCGACACCGTAATCGTGGCCTTCAGCGACCTCTACGGTCGTTTCATGGGCAAGCGCTTCGACGCTGAGTTTTTCCTGGAGGAAGTCAGCCAGCACGGCACCCATGGCTGCGACTATCTCCTGACGGTGGACATGGAGATGGAGCCGGTCCCCGGCTACCAGTACGCCAACTGGGAGAAGGGCTACGGCGATTTTCATCTGGTGCCCGATCTCCAGACGCTACGGCTGGCCAGCTGGCTGGACCGCACGGCCCTGGTGATCTGCGATGTGGAGGATGAAGCGAGCCATCAGCAGGTCTCCCTGGCGCCCCGCACCCTCCTGCGCCGCCAGGTGGAACGGGCAGAAGCCCTGGGCTACACCGCCTACGGGGCCTCGGAACTGGAATACTACCTCTTCCGCCTCTCCTACCGGGAAGCGGCCCGTCGGGGCTACCGGGACCTGGACGCAGCCGGCTGGTACATCGAGGACTATCACATCCTCCAGGGCAGCCGGGTGGAGGCCTTCACCGCTGCGGTGCGACGTCACCTGAAGCGATCCGGTGTGCCAGTCGAAAATTCCAAGGGCGAGTGGGGCCTGGGCCAGCACGAGCTGAACATCCGCTACAGCCCCGTCCTCACCATGGCCGACCGCCACGCCCTCTACAAGCAGTGCCTCAAAGAGGTGGCGGACCAGATGGGCCTGAGCGTCACCTTCATGGCCAAATTTGCCGAAGGCCAGGCCGGCTCCAGTTGCCATCTCCACCTGAGCCTCTGGCAGGACGGCACCAATGCCTTTGCTGGCGGTGAAACCTTCGGCCCCGTCCAGGCCTCGCCCCTGTTCCGCTGGTTCCTGGGAGGCTGGATCCACTATCTGCCAGAGCTGATGGTCTTCTACGCGCCTACGGTTAACGCCTACAAACGCTACCAGGCCGGATCCTGGGCGCCTACCCGGCTGGCCTGGAGTTACGACAACCGTACTGCCGGCTTCCGGGTGGTGGGCCGGGGCCAGAGCCTGCGCATCGAATGCCGGGTCCCCGGCGCGGACTGCAACCCCTACCTGGCCTACAGCGCGTCCCTGGCTGCCGGGCTGGAGGGCATCGCCCAACAGATCGAACCGCCGGCCCCCTTTGCCGGTGACGTCTACGCCGCCCGGCACCTTCCCCACGTGCCCCGCAGCCTGGGAGAAGCCACCGACCTCTTCGAGCAGAGCGAATTTGTCCGCCGGGTGCTGGGTGAGGAGGTGGTGGAGCACTACACCCATTTCTTTCGGGTGGAACAGGCCGCCTACGACCGGGCCGTGACCGACTGGGAACGGCGGCGATATTTCGAACGAATCTAAAACGAATCTAAAACCTGTGGTACGCACCCATCAATGGCAGGAGTCAACCCATGCGTTTGCAAAACAAGGTTGCGTTGATCACCGGTGGCGGCGGCGGAATCGGCCGCGCCACGGCAGAGCTGTTCGCCCGGGAGGGGGCCCGGGTCGTGGTGGTGGATATCAACCAGGAAACGGGCACAGAGACGGTCCGGCTGGTCCAGGAGGCTGGCGGGGATGCCTTCTTCGTCCAGGCGGATGTGTCCAGGGCGGCCGACTGCGAACGCATGGTGGCGGAGGCCGAAGCCCGCTACGGCCAGCTCAATGTCCTCTTCAACAACGCGGGCATCATGCACAGCCAGGACGACGACGCGGTCCACACCGACGAGGCCATCTGGGACCTGACCATGGCGATCAACTTGAAGGGGGTGTTTTTGGGGTGCAAATATGGCATCCCCGCGCTGCGGCGGGCCGGCGGCGGCTCCATCATCAATACGGCCTCGTTCGTGGCCCTGCTGGGCGCCGCCACGCCCCAGATCGCCTACACGGCCAGCAAGGGTGGCGTGCTGGCCCTAACCCGGGAACTGGCCGTGGTCCATGCGCGGGAAGGGATCCGGGTCAACGCCCTCTGCCCGGGCCCTCTGCGAACAGAGATGTTGATGCGTTTTTTGGACACGGAGGAGAAGAGACAGCGACGCCTGGTGCACATCCCCATGGGCCGCTTTGGCGAGGCCCGGGAAATGGCCTACGCGGCCCTCTACCTGGCGTCGGACGAATCGTCCTATGTCACCGGCGCGGAGTTCGTGGTGGACGGGGGCATCACCGCGGCGTACGTCACGCCGGAGTGATGCCCCCGGTTTTCAGCGGGACTTGAACAGCGGCGTAAAGATCAGCGATCCAGGAAGACGGCCTGCAGGCCATAGTCGGGCGCGCTGGGGTCGGTGGATCCCTTACCGGGTTGGAGGGCCCGTTGAAAGCGCCCCCGCACCCATTTGTCTCGCCCCTGGAAGTTAAAATCGGTGATGACAAACTCGGCAAAGCCGCAGACTTCGTAGCGGGCGTTGGCGCCGTTGCCGGTCACCTGGCTGTAGAGGGGAATGGTCACCGGGCGGTCGATCCAGTTGCGCAGGGCGTTGCGTACGCCGGAGGAATTCTGTACCCCAGGCCCCGCCGGGATCTGATCGCCGATCTCCCAGCGGCCGCTGTTGGCAGGGTTTTCGATGTTGTCCACCAGTTCGTTGTTGCCCCGGGAGCCGCCGTTCCAGTCCAGCCAGCCGAAGACGCCTGGCCCTTCACCCTCTCGGTCCCACAGGAGATATTCCTGGCCGAACACCAGCTCCTGCATGCAGTTGACGGTCATGGGCAACAGGTTGTCCGCCGCCACCACCGGGCCGGTGCGGGCTGCCGCCTCGGCGGCCACGGTCACTTCCGGGTAGCCGATGATGCCGGCAAAGTAGGTGGGAAAACGGCGGGACACTTCGACGACGACCCCCCGGCCATCGTCGGTGTAGGCCCAGGAAAGCAGGGAAGCCTGATTGGCCCGGGTCAGCTCCTGGATCGTGGCTTCCACTGCGGAACGGCTCTCGCCCAGGGCCACACTGCGGGCACCCGCCAAAGCCGCGGCATCGGCGGCGTTCTGGGCGCGCCAGCGCTGGAGGTAGGCATTGGCACCGTCCACGCCCAGGGCAGCCATCGCGAGCAAGACCATGGAAAGCAGCGTCACCAGAACAGCTGTGGCGCCCCTCTCATCCGTCCACAGGCGGCGCCATGGAACACGCATCTCTTTGCCCCAGCCTCGCAGATTCTCCATCGGTATCCACATTCCTGTGATCCCCTCGTATGGCCGTGAATACACCAGATTCGTGCTACACGTTATCCACATCCCGGTCTGCTCCACCCCGGTTCATGCCTGTCCGGCGAGGAGACCAGTCGGATCCCTGGGGACAGCTGTGCTGGCAGCCATCCCCAGAGATCCGGAACAGACAGTGGACGCTGTCCTCTCTACTATACAACAAGGGTGGGTGTGGGGAACCGTCAAATGTCTGTCAAAAAGCCGGGCAAATGTCGATGGGCGTACCTGCTCAGTTGCCGGAGACGCTGTCCACCCGGCCGAAGAGGGCGCGCAGCCGGGCCACGTCCGCCGGCGGCAGGGGCGGCTGGAGCAGGGCGCGCACGTTCTCTTCCAGATGGGCCACGTTGCCGGTGCCCGAGAGCACCACATGGACGCCCGGTTCGTAGCGACAGAAGCGATAGGCCGCTTCGGGCAGGGAGGAAGCGCCGCCCTCGTGGAGGAGGAAGCCCAGGGGATCCTCCAGATCCAGCTCGGCCGGATCCACCTGGCCCGCCGCCACTAGCTGTTGCAGGGTGGCCCGCAGCCGCTCCGGGTTGCTCAGGGCCCGTCGCACCGCAAACATGATCAGGACCCCGATATTCCGGGCCTGGGTCTGGGGAAAGATGAGGGTCCGCGCGCTCTGGTTTAACAGATTGAAGCCCACCATCATCACGTCCCAGCAGTCGTCGGCCAGGGCCCGACGGAGGGCCTCATGCCGGGTATCGCTGCCAAAGGACTCGGTGATGCCCAACCAGCGGATCTTCCCCTGCTCCCGCAGGCGCAGCAACACAGGCACCACGTGGTTGATGGCATGGTCGTACTGATGCACCTGGACACCGTGGAGGTGGAAGATGTCCAGGTAGTCGACGCCGAGCCGCCGCAGGCTCTCCTCCACGCCGGCAGCCACCTCTGCAGGCGGCACCGGCTGGCCATCTCGAAAGATGCCCATCTTGGTGGAGAGGATGACCTGCTCTCTGGGCACGGAACGCAACGCCTTGCCCACGATGGGCTCGGTGCCGTAGGCCTGGGCCGTGTCGATGAAGTTGATGCCCAGATCCAGGGCCCGGCGCACCACGGCCACCGACTCCGCCTCGCTGCGCCCGGTGCTTTGGCCTAATCGGCTGGGGCCCCCGGCGCCCAGGCCGATGACCGAAGCCCGCAGGCCGGTGCGCCCCAGGGTCACGTAGTCCATGATTGCTTTCTCCGCGTCTTTTCTCTAGTACAGTCTGGCGTCAATACCACGGCAGAAATTCTGGGTGCCCTCTGGGCGCGCGACCTCTGGGGGATACGATCGGCTATGCCGCAGGCCAGAGGCCCGATCGGCTATGCCGCAGGCCAGAGGCCTGATCGGCTATGCCGCAGGCCAGAGGCCTGATCGGCGAATTTCTGCCGGGGATTTACCAGCCGCTTATCGCCTATTCACCCAACAGGGGCTTTTTGCGCTGGACAAACTGAAAGGGCACCTGCCAGGGATCCCGCAGAAAGGCCAGTTTGTCGCCGGCCGGGGTGGTGGTGATCTCGCCCACCGGGGTGGCGCCCGCTGCGATCAGCCGCTGGCGATCCGCCTCGATGTCGGCAGAGGCGAAGGCAATGTGCAGGTTAAAGGGGTTCATGGAAGCGTAGTCCGGCATGGGCGCGGCGGGGTTGTTGTAGAGCTCCAGCATGCTGCCCGCCTCGTCGGCGATGAAATGGATGTAGGGAGACTCCTGGGAGGCCAACACCGTGCGCATGCCCAGGTGTTCGCCCCACCATTGGGCCATGGCCGCGGGATCGGGCACGTTGATGGCAACATGTTCGAGTTTCATGGAATGAACTCCTCGTTTTGCGTGGACGTTCTGTTGGTGGGTGGATGCTGGCATGGGGTCCATCTGCCGGAACTTGCCCGACAGGGACGGCCCTGTCTATTCTACCATGGCCTCGCCATTCTGCCCCATATTCGGTGGCCAACCAGATGAAGGCCAACGGGGCAGATCAGGGTAAAATGGGGGGAACAAGGCACGATGAAAGCACCACAGGGATGAGCAGACATGGAAGAACCCACCAGCGCCGCGTTGCTCAAACACATGGAACATCTGGGCTACGACCTGCTGCCCCAGCCCCACCCCCGCTGCCCGGGTCACCAGGGCCTGCTGGTGGCCATCCGGCGGACCCCCACCCTGGCCCACTTTGACCCGGAGGCCCTGCGCCTGCCGGTGGTGGATACCCAGGGGCTGGTCACGGTAACCACCTTCCATCAGGAACCCATCCTGCGTCTGCCCGTCTCGGTGGCGGTGGGCCGGATCCTGGTCAGCGACCGGGTCGACAAGCGGCTGGGCTTCTTCTCCTTCGGCGGCACCCTGGAAGGGGTTACCAGGCCGGATATGACCCTGTACGTGGTGCGCTCGCCGGCTCCGCTCCTGGCCCTGAGTCCCGGCTTCAGACCCACGGTGGCCGACCAGCTGGCCGCCGAGACAGAGGCCCTCATCGCTCGGAATCGCGTCCGGTGGGGCGTCAACGACACCCTGTTTCGACAGCGGCTGGCCCAACTGGCGCCCATGGAGCTCTACGTGGGGGTGCTCCACACGTTGCTCACCCAATACGCGCGGACGCCGGCCTTGCGCCACAGCTTCCCGGCGCTGTACACTACCCTGCAGGCGGAAAAGGAGTGGCTCATGCGAGAAGGCCGATGGCCTGCCCAGCCCACACCGGTGGACCAGCTTCTGGCGCCCGACTGACGGCGCAGCCCTCGATGGATGCCTCCTTTTGACACAGGCCCCATGAAAGCCTATACTCAAGCAGCGACAATCGAGGCGCGATTCTTCGACTGGCGAGACAGGCCGACAGGCTGTGAACGGCATACAGCGGACGGCGTCCAACACGTGGAACAGACCACGAGGGAGAAGGATCGCGGGGAAAGTCTGACCGTCGTACGCCTGGGCGGGGCAGTTGAGCTCCTGACAAGGAGCCCGACTGCCCTTTTTTGTTTGCCCACGAATTTGCACTGGAAATGCTCCATTCGTTTACCTCGGGCCGAAACAGAGCGAATCAACACAAAAGAACGACACGAAAGGAAAGAAGGAAAATGCCCCAGCTACGTGCACTGCTCTCCGTCTCGGACAAGAGCGGTCTGGTCCCATTCGCCCGCCGCCTCCACGAGGCCGGTGTGGAGCTCATCGCCAGTGGCGGCACAGCCCGGGCCATTGCCGACGCCGGGCTGCCGGTTCGGGCCGTGGAAGATGTCACCGGCTTCCCCGAAATCCTGGGTGGCCGGGTCAAGACCCTGCACCCCGCCATCCACGGGGGGATCCTGGCCCGGCGGACCACCCAACACCTGGAGGAGCTCCAGCAGCACGGCATTGCCCCCATCGACCTGGTAGTGGTGAACCTCTATCCCTTTCGGGAGACGATCGCCCAGGCCAATGCCACCCTGGCCACGGCTGTGGAGGAGATCGACATCGGCGGCGTGGCCCTCCTGCGGGCCGCGGCCAAAAACCATGAGTCGGTGACGGTGGTCTGCGATCCAGCCGACTACGACGCAGTGGCCGATGCCTTCGCCCAGGGCGGCACCTCGTCCATGTTCCGCAAGCGGCTGGCGGTGAAGGCCTTCCGCCATACGGCCGAGTACGACACGGCCATCGCCGCCTACCTGGCCGACCAGATCGGGGAACCCGACGATACACCCATGCCCAGCCACATCCTGGTGGATCTCAAGCTAGCCCAGCTCAACCGCTACGGCGAAAATCCCCACCAGCAGGGCGGCCTCTACATCTACGCTGGCGAAAAGGTCCCCTTCGAGGTGCTCCACGGCAAGGAAATGAGCTACAACAACTGGCTGGATCTGGATGGCTCGTGGCAGGCCGCGCAGGACTTCCGGGAGCCGACGGTGGCCATCATCAAGCACGGCAACCCCTGCGGGCTGGCCAGCGCCCCCAACCTGGCCGACGCCTACGACAAGGCCCTGGCCTCCGATCCCGTCAGTGCCTTTGGCAGCATCATTTCTGTCAACCGCCCCCTGGATGCCGAAACGGCCCGGCGCATGTCCTCCCTCTTCATCGAAGTGGTGGCCGCCCCGGCCTACGAGGAGGAGGCCCTGGAGATCCTGCGCAAGAAGAAAAACCTGCGCATCGTCCAGCCCACGGGCGTGGCCCTGCGCCCCCTCAGCCTGCGCAGCATCTACGGCGGCGTCCTGGTCCAGGAACTGGACCGCAGCCAAAACGACATGGATCCGGACAACTGGCAGATCGTCACCCGGCAGCAGCCCACCCCCGAGCAACTGGCCGACCTGGCCTTTGCCTGGCGGGTGGCCCGCCACGTCAAGAGCAACGCCATCGTCTTTGCCAAGGATCGGGCCACGGTGGGCGTGGGCGCTGGCCAGATGAGCCGGGTGGATTCGGTCATGCTGGCCGGGCATAAGGCCGGCGAGCGAGCTCAGGGGGCTGTCATGGCCTCGGATGCGTTCTTCCCCTTCCCAGACGGCATCGAAGCCGCCGCCCAATATGGCATCACTGCCGTAGTCCAGCCGGGCGGCTCGGTGCGGGACGAAGAGGTAATCGCCGCGGCCGATGCCCTGGGCCTGGTCATGGCCTTCACCGGCACCCGCCACTTCCGGCATTGATACCGATCGCACCCACGGCACGAAGTGCCACCCGCGCGGATTGGACGCAACGGATACGTAGGGCGGGTCTCCGGCCCGCCGAAGATGGCCAGCGCTGCGGGAGACCAATACCCGTGGGAGCCTGACCCGAACGTAGCAGTTGCGCTCGTCGTGACTTGCCGGTATCATCCTGGAGGCGACGGTCAAAGGGGCAGCGATCCAGAGGAGGAGACGTGGAAGCGGGGGGAGGCGTCCAGGGGTTTATCCAGGCGGTGGAGAGGCTGGCCGAAGAGGCACCGGCCGGCTGGCGCGGCACCGTCACTTTCATTCTGCAGATGGCTGACGCCTACGCCTACATCCGGCTGCGAGACCTGGCGCATCCCCTGCGTTTTCTACGGCAGATGGCGGGCCGGCCTCCGGTTCAATTCGGCACGGAGGGGTTCCGGCCTGAGCTGGTAGACGACCCGAACCCGGCCCGCCATTACACGGCGTTTGTCTTCGTGGGCTTCTGGCTGCCCTATCCCCTGGCCCTGGCCGTGCTCTGGCTGTGGGAAATCGCCGGCTTCTTCCGCTATCGAGGCCACTGGAGCTGGCCGGACCTGCGAAACGGCCGGCTGGGAATCCGCCATGGGCGGATGGTGCGTCTGGCCGGCCCATTCATTCTGCCCACCCTGATCGCCCGGGATCTGGCTACATCAGGGCCGGTGTAGCCCCAGCCTATTCCCTATCCACCGGGTCGTCTTCCGTGACACTGCGGGCCGCTTCATTGGCCAGCCGGTCGGCCCGTTCGTTCCACGCCTCGCCGGCATGCCCCTTGGTCCACTGCCACTCCACGCCACCGGCCGGTTCGTGGCGGGCCACCGCTGCCAACAGACGCTGCCAGAGGTCCTGGTTCTTGACCGGCTGCTTCGAGGCCGTGCGCCAGCCGTTGCGCTGCCAGGTGTGCACCCACTGGGTGATTCCCTGGCGGAGGTAGTTGCTGTCCGTCACCAGCACCACCGGGCAGGGACGGGTCAGGGCTTCCAGCCCCTCGATGGCCGCGCGCAGCTCCATGCGGTTGTTGGTCGTCTCCCGGAAACGGCCAGACAGCTCTTTGATGTGTTCGCCATAGCGGAGGATGGCCGCCCACCCTCCTGGCCCTGGGTTGCCGATGCAGCCGCCATCGGTGTAGATGATCACCCGGCGCGGGCCCGTCATCCGCTGCTCCTTTCCAGATGCCCTACTCCGGCAGCAGCCTTCACTGGCTCGTTCGGATCTCCACAAAGGTGGTGGCGCCGGCTTCCACGTCCAACTCCACCCGGATCGATTCCCCGTTGACCGTGCCGACCAGGTAGTAGTGGCCGGCGGGCACATCACCCATGGCCCCGTTCTCGCCCCACGCGGGGTCCGGGCCAATCTGCTCCGTGTCCAGGTAGGTCTCGATCTGGCGGGACCAGACCGCGACGCCGCCGGCGAAGCGGGTCAGGCTCAGCCTGGCGCCGGCCCAGGTGCGGCCATTGGCGGTCAACAGGCGCACGGCCACCACCCCGTTGCCCTCTTCTGGCTCCAGCCACAAATAGGGATTGACGTTGTGCTGGTAGGTGTTGGCACCCAGCCGCACCTCCACATGCAGGTGCGGCCCGATGGCGATGCCGGTCATGCCCACCAGCCCCACCACGTCATCCGGCTGGACATGCTGCCCTTCCTGCACCCGGACATCGCTCAGATGGCCGTAGAGCACGTAGACATCCAGCTCTCCCCCGGCGACCGGCAGACGCCGATCCAGGCGAATCACCACAGCCAGGCCATAGAAATTGTTGTACGGCCCCAACAGGTTCACATCGTCAGGCCCGGCATGGACCACCGTGCCGGTGACTCCTGCTCGAATGGGCGTGCCCACCGGGTTGGAAATGTCCAGGCCGTGGTGTGGCCGATACCGGTTGCCGGCGGTGGAGCCGAACTGGTAGTTGGGGCTGGCCTGCTGGTTGGCCTGGATGTTGGCAAAGGGCCGACCGATCCAGAAGTGGTCGTTTTCTGCCGCCGGCCGCGGGGTGAAGGTGGACCAGAGGCGTCCAGGCCCGCGCTCAGAGGGCACTCGGGTGGGGGTGGGAGAGGGGGTCGGCGTGGGTTCTGGCGTGGCGGTGGGTGGCAACACAGTCGGCGAAAGGGGAACACCGGCAAGGGAAACCACGGCCACCGTCGGCAACGAAGAGACTTCTTCGGTGATCAGACGGGATGGGTCGGGCGTGGGCGGCACCGGCAGCGGCGTGGGGGTGGGCAGCGGAAGCAATGCTGCCTCGGCAAGGGGTGGGGTAGGACTTGCCTGCCCGGACCCGACTTCTTGGGAAGGAGCCGCCAAATCGACGGGAATCACCAGGGGGCTGCCGACGGGCAGATCCGGCTGGGCGGAAGCTGGCGACTCGGCTTCCGGCTGGGCTGCTGTCGGGGTGACCACCACGATTTCCTGGGGCCAGGGTGCGCCGCTGGCTCCGGTGGCGGCTGCCGTCACGGTGACGGTCATTGCGCTGCCGGCGGCGGGCTCACGGCTGGCCAGGCCCGAGCTCTCCCCGGAGTCTTCGGTCCTTGTCGCCTCCGCGGGGGTGGCCGCAGCCTGGGGCGTGGTCAGGTTGGCCGGGTTGACGATGGCTAGCGAAGCCGGCGAACTGGACGCCTGGCTGCCCTGCCTCGACCAGGTGGACGAGGAGGCGGCCATGGGCGTCCCGGCCCCGTGGGGCCAACTCCACCACATCACCAGGGCCAGCACGCCCCAAAAGCCCACCTGTACGGTGATGGGCGCCCACTGCCGAAGGCGACGGCCGCGTGGCCAGGAAACCGCCCAGGCTTCCGGCTTCAAAGGGAGCGGGCCCTGTGTTACAATGCCGGTCAGCCACAACCGGAGCCGTTCCAGCGCCAGCGCCAGCTGCTCTGCGCCCAGGCGCTGCCAGACTCTCAGGCGCTGTAGAACACGAAGCAAAAATGAACCCTGCTGCCAGTCCGATGATTTCGACATGTCCGCAGCCTTGAACTCAGAATCCTGCACACCACATTGAGTATGTCCGAAGCAAATCCAGAGATGGCCACCGAACCAGGCGAAGGCCTGGTGGCTGGCGGGCCGGCCCACAGCATCCACTTCGACATCTTCACCCTGTTTCCGTCCATGTTCTGTGGTCCGCTTTCGGAAAGCATCCTAAAGCGGGCCCAGGAAAAAGGGCTGCTATCCGTCGCGTTGCATGACATCCGGGCCTACACCACCGACCGCCACCACATCTGCGACGATACGCCCTACGGCGGCGGCGGCGGCATGATCATGAAGCCGGAGCCCATCTTCCGCGCCGTGGAAACCGTGCTCACCCGCCCGCCGGGCTGGCAACTCCCCCCGGAAGACGCCTTCGTCAACCTGCCGCCCTGGGATCCAGAGGCGCCGGCCCCGCTGCCTGCGGACGTGCCCATCATCCTGCTGACGCCCCAAGGACGGCGCCTGAACCAGGCCATCGTCACCGAACTCAGCCACTTCAGCCGGCTGGCCCTCATCTGTGGGCGCTACGAAGGCGTGGATGAACGGGTGCGCACCCAGCTGGTCAGCGACGAGATCAGCATCGGCGATTATGTCCTGAGCGGGGGGGAACTGGCCGCCATGGTGCTGGTGGACGCGATTACCCGTCTGGTGCCCGGGGTGTTGGGCTACGCCGAGGGCGCCCAACAGGACAGCTACTCGCCTGGCCTGGGTGGCCTGCTGGAGGGGCCCCAGTACACCCGCCCCTACACCTTCCGGGGCGAACAGGTCCCCGACATTTTGCTCAGCGGGCATCACGGCCATGTGGCCCGCTGGCGTCGGGAACAGGCGTTGCTGCGCACCCTCCAGCGACGCCCCGACCTCCTCCAGATGGTCAACCTCAGCGAGGAGGACCGGGCTTTTCTGCGCAGGCACGGCTGGCAGCCAGCGGGAAGAGAGGAAACAGATGCGGACAAAGAAGAGCGCATTTGATAAATACCCAAGCCCATATCTGGGCAAATAAAGCCAACCAACCCTCTCGCCCCCTGCTTCACGCCAACCGGCCAGGGCCGTGGATTGTTCAAACAGACGCAATTATAGCCCCCAAAGTCGGGAAGGCCAAATCCCTGCCGCAAATCGGGCGCCTCATGCACAGGAGCTGTACTTCCGGCGAGGCCATCTGTGAAGCCTGGGGATCAACATAAAATGCGAAGATAGTCGATCCGGAAAGGCATTCAGTTTGCGGCCGTGGATGGCGATATGTTATACTTGCCAGGTTGTAATTATCTGACGGCACAGGACGAACTGCTGCGTGGCCATGGGTACGCAGCAGCGCAGGAATAAAGGATCGGTGATACCATGACCAATGCTCTGATGGCCTCACTCCAGCCCGAGCTCAGCCCGGACATGCCGGACCTCAGCCCGGGCGACACCGTCCGGGTACACCAGCGGATCACAGAAGGCCGCAACGAACGGATTCAGGTCTTCCAGGGGGTTGTCATCGCCATGCATGGCGGCAAGACGGCCGGCGCCACCTACACCGTACGCCGCACCGGCGCCCACGGCGTCGGCGTGGAGCGAACCTTCCCCCTCTACAGCAAGACGGTGGAGAAGGTGGAGGTGTTGCGCAAGGCCAAGGTGCGCCGCGCACAGCTCTACTACCTGCGGGAACGCCAGGGCAAGGCTGCCCGCCTGCGGGAAAAGCGTTTCCTCCAGACCTGATCGGCCGGACACCGCCTTTTTACCCTGGCTTTACTCCGGGCTTTTTACTTTCGGCGGATCCGCGGCTGACCCTTCGGGCCGGCGTCGCGGGGTCCCGCACCTCCATCCTGGGTGTCCAATTTTGGGATGTCCATGCAGGGCATCGGCAGCCTTTGCCGGTGCCCTTTTGTTGTCACCAAATATAAAGCCGACGCCATGAAATCCACGCCCGCTCCCAGCCTGGAATACGAAGCGCGACTATGGGAGGCCGGCCATCGCCACGTGGCCGGCCTGGACGAAGCCGGCCGGGGCGCGCTGGCCGGGCCGGTGGTCGCCGCCGCAGTGGTGCTCCCCCCCCAGAGCCCCCTGGACGGAATCTGGGCCCGGGTGCGAGACAGCAAGCAACTGAAGCCCGCGGAACGCGCGGCCCTGGCCGCCGAGATCCGGCGGGCAGCCCAGGCCTGGGCCGTGGCCGCAGTGCCGGCCGCCGAAATCGACCAGATGGGCATCGGGCCGGCCACCCGGCTGGCCATGTACCGGGCCCTGGCGGCCCTGGCCGTCCCCCCGGACTATCTCCTGATCGACTGGGTGAAATTGCGCCAGGTCAACATCCCTCAGGAGAGCCTCCCCCGGGCCGACGAACGCATCGTCACCGTGGCCGCCGCCTCCATCCTGGCCAAAGTGCACCGGGACGAGCTGCTGGTGGAACTGGATCACCAGTTTCCCCACTATGGCTTCGCAGCCCACAAGGGATACGGCACCCGTAGCCACCGGGAGGCGCTGGCCCGGCATGGCCCCTGCCCGGTACACCGCTTTTCCTTCGCTCCCCTGGCCCGTCCCGCCACCTTTTTCCCGGATCCACGTCCCGGCCAGGAGCCCTAGCCATGCCCCGCGATCCACGGCGTTCCCTGGGCAAGACCGGTGAAGATTTGGCCGCAGCCCACCTGACCGAGGCGGGCCTCACCATCCTGGACCGCAACTGGCGCTGTCCTGCCGGCGAGATCGACCTGGTGGCCCAGGAAATGGCGCCGGACTTCAGCCGCAACGGCGAACCCACCCCCTGGCTGGTCCTGGTGGAGGTGCGCACCCGCCGGGGGACCCACTTCGGCACAGCCCTCCAGTCGGTGACGCCCCGCAAGCAGGCCAAACTGCGGGAAGTGGCCGAGCACTATGTGCAACAGCAGGGCTGGACCGGCCCCTGGCGCATCGACGTGGTGGCGATCCAGATGGACCGCCAGGGACGGCTTCAGGCCGTGGAACACATCCGCCACGCGGTGGGCGGCATATAAACCCAGATCCAAGCCATGACCACCTCCCGTTCCTTGCCCCCCCTGATCGTGCTGCTGGGCCCCACAGCCGTGGGCAAGACCGAGCTCAGCCTGCGCCTGTGCCAGCGCTTTGACGGCGAGATCGTCAACGCAGACAGCCGCCAGATCTACCGAGAGATGGCCATCGGCACGGCCAAACCCACCCCCGAGGAGCAGGCCCGCGCCCCCCACCACCTGGTGGACCTGCGCAACCCCGACGAGCCCCTGACGCTGGCCGAGTATCAACAGCTGGCCTACCAGGCCATCGACCAAATCCACGCCCGGGGACACCTGCCCTTCCTGGTGGGCGGCACGGCCCTCTACCTGCGGGCCGTGACCCAGGGGTTGCGCATTCCCGAGGCGCCCCCCCACCCTCAACTCCGGGCCGAACTGGAAGCCGTTCTGGCACGGGAGGGCCGGGAGGCCCTGTACGCCCGACTGCAGACTCTGGACCCGGCCACCGCCGCGGTGATCGACGGCAAAAACCCCCGGCGGGTGCTCCGGGCCCTGGAGATCCGCCTGATCACAGGGCGGCCAAAGGTGGAACAGGAAGGCATGGAGCCCCCACCCTACCGCATCCTCCACATCGGCCTGACCCGCCCCCGGCACATCCTCCACCAGCGCGCGGACCGCCGGGTGGAGGAGATGATCCGCCAGGGGCTGGTGGAAGAGACCCGGCGCCTGCTGGAAGCCGGCTATGACCCCGCCCTCCCGGCCATGACCAGCCTGGGCTACCGGGAAATCATCGCCTACCTCCGGGGGGAAATGTCGCTGGAAGAAGCCATGGCCCGCATGAAGGTGGAGACCCACCGCTTTATCCGCCACCAGTACACCTGGTTCCGTAAAATGCCGGACGTCCACTGGTTCGACCTGGAGCAAGAGGTGGAGTCCCAGATCGTCGCGTTGATCGAGGCCTTCCTGGCCCCTGGTGAAGGCGCTTCCTGAGCCCACGCCGAAAGCGCGTCAGGGCGCCACCAGGCGGATCTCCTCTACGAAGACGGCGTCGGCCTGCTCCGCCTGGAATACAACCCCCGCCTCGCCGGTGCTTCCGGTGGAAGCCAGGGGGATGGTGACCTCAGCGCCATCGGGGGCAGCCGGCAGGCGCGCGACCATCTCCGTTTCGTCGGGGGTGTAGACCACGGCGCCGACGCCGGGCAGCGTTCGGTAGCGCACGTGTACCGATGCCTGGGCCGGCAAGTGACGACCCATCAGTCCGGCCGGGCCATCTCCCAGGGCCCGGAAGGGCGCATCCCCACCCTGAAGCGGCCCCCAGTTGAGCGGCCCCAGCAGCAGGTAGGGCTGTGGTGCCGCGGGCGGCATCACCTGGTACACCGTGAGTCGCTCATCGCTGTAGAAAGGTGCCCGGCCGGCAAAGATGGCCCCGGCCAGGGCTTCGGTGTACGTCCGCTCATCGCCGCCAGGCATCTTGTACCGGTCCAACACCACCCACGCCACCTCCAGATCGTGCAACACCGTCTCCCCCACCCGGGCGGGGTCCACGTCCAGGATATCCGGCCCCAGGTGGCGGAAGTGCTGGAGCACAGGCACCCGTTCAGTCAAGGTCCGGGGATCGTCCCGGCTGATGTAGGCCACCGTCAACGGCCGGCCATGGACGGTCTGGTAGAGGAGATAGCCCGGCCGGTCGTAGTTCATGGGCAAATTGAGGACCGCGCCGTCGTCGGGCATCTGGGCCAGCCGGGCGTAGAAGGCCGGCGTGTCCGGCGGGCTCATGGGGAAGGGCGCCACCCAAAACTCGAAGAGGATCGCCGCCACGAGGACCCCGACCAGAGCCCGCCCCCAGCCGGGGGAGTGCCGGGCCAGCCAGCCGGCCAGCCCGATCCCCGCCAGGACGGAGACGGCCATCTGCACCATCAGCGCGTAGCGGCTCACGCTGCGGCTGATGCGCATGAAGGGCACCAGCCGATTGAGCACCGCAAAGGGCGTCCAGCCGGGCACCGACTGCCCGGCCTGGGCCTCCACCGGGACATCCGCCCAGGTGATGTTACCCAGGTGCAGAGCAGGCCCCATGGCCAGGAGCAGGAAAAAGACGGCCACCACCAGCCAAAAGCCGGCCCGACGCCGCTGTCCCATCGCCGCCGTCGCCGCCAGCAACAGGGGTACGTAGCCCAGGGAGATGGTCCGCTCGCTGAGGGGAGCAATCTGGTTGCCGATCCACGCGGGCGCGACATCACGCCAGAGGGGGTGAAGCCGATTGGGCACCAGGAAATCCATCAAGCTGGCGCTCAGGATGTAGAGGTCCGAGCTGGGACGCACCATGAAGGAATAGTGGAGGGCCTCCTGGACCATGGGAAGGAGGACAGGGCTGAGAACCACGGCAAAGAATCCACCCGCCACCACCGCCGGGGCCAAGAGGGCGGGCGCCCGGCGAGGGAAGCTCCCCCACTGCCAGAGCAGCGCCAAACCGGTGAAAAAGAAGAGATAGAGCACAAAATACCAGTCGCAGAGGCCGGTCAACACCAGGAAGAAACCGGCCAGCAATCCGTCCCGGAGCCAGGGACGCCCCCGGCGGCTTCGCTCCATGGCCCGCAGCAAGGCCAGCACATAGAAGGGAATCCACTCCAGGCTCATCACCTGCATGTGGCCCAGCAGATGGGCCATGTGAAAGGGGGCAAAAGTGAAGATGACGCCGCTCAGCAGGGCCGGCAGGTGAACCTGCCACCCAGCCGCCCGGCTCCGTCGCAGCCACCACAGGGTCAGGAGATAGGTGCCGTAACCGCCCAGCACCCAACTGATCCAGACCACGGCGTGGTAGGCCGGGAGCAGCCCCGCCGCCAGTTGCACGGGCATGGTGGCCAGGCCGTTGAAGGGATTCAGCGTGTGGAAGTAAAGGCCCACGCCCGTGGGATGGTAGAGCAGATCGGTGACGTAGGGATTCTGGATGCGGTCCACCAGGGCGATCTTGAGCCACCACAGGTTCCAGTAGTTCTGCCAGCCGTCGAAGCCGTCGCCGGGGATGGCGCGCTGCACCTGGCTCGCCATGGGCCAGGTCATGAGGGCCGTGAGGAGCGTGTAACAAAGAAGGGCGGCCAGATGCCACCGACCTGGCCGCCTTCTTTCGGCTTTGATAGGGCCGCCGGACGCCACCCCGATCTGCCCCTTTTCCGCCGCTCTGCTCATCCTTGCACGGAGTTCTGAAACCAGCTTCAGCGGGCCACGGCCTGTCGCGCGGCCTGCAGCACGTTGGTCATCAACTGGACATTCGTCATGGGCCCGGTGCCGCCCGGCACCGGCGTCATCATGCCGGCCACCGCGGCCACGCTCTCCTGGTGGCAATCCCCCTTGAGGCCTGCATCCGTGTAGGTGGTGCCAAAGTCGACCACCACGGCGCCGGGCTTCACCCAGTCGCCGGTGACCATCTCCGGCCGGCCCACGGCCACGCAGAGAATGTCCGCACGGCGGCAGACCGCCGGCAGATCCACCGTCCGGCTGTGGGCCACGGTGACGGTACAGTGGCGGTGGAGAAGGAGCATAGCCATGGGCTTGCCCACGATGTTGCTGCGGCCCACCACCACCGCCTCCTTGCCCTGGAAGTCGACCCCGGCCTCCTCCAGGAGGCGGATACCCCCTGCGGGCGTGGCCGGCACGAAAAAGGGCGGCCGCTGCGTGGCCAGGCGGCCGGCGTTGAGGGGATGGACCCCATCCACGTCTTTGGCCGGGTCCAGGTGATCCAGCAGGGCGTCCAGGTCCAGGGCGGCCGGCAGCGGCTCCAGCACCATGATGCCGTGGACCTGTGGGTCCCGGTTCAGGGCCTGGAGGGTCTCCACGGCCTGGGCCTGGCTGGCCTCCCCGGGCAGGGTTTCTGCCCGAAAGGCCACGCCCACCCCTTTGCAGGTGCGGGCGATGGCCCGGGCGTAGCCGGAGGCGGCTTCATCGTCGCCCACCTGGAGCACGGCCAGGGTGGGCGTCACCCCATGGGCCGCCACGAACGCCTCGATCTCCGCCTTCAGCTCGGCCTTGAGCTGCCGGGCCAGCCCAGCGCCGTCCAGGAGACGGGCGCTCATAGGTCCACCCCCAGGGTCTGGCGGCAGGCGGCTTTGGCGGCGGCCTCTGCCTGGGCCGCTTCGGCCAACAGGGCATCCCGGCGGGCGGCGAACTGCTCCACAAAGGCCTGGTCCCGGATGAATTTCAGGTTGATGTTGACATTCACGATGGCGCTGTGCAGTGCGCCCACGGCCAGGTAGACGGCTGTGGCCACGTCGCTCACCACGTTGGCGTTGCCCTTGCTGCCCAGGGGCTCGGCCAACTGGAGGACAGCCAGACACTGTTCGGCCGTGTGAAGGGGCACCCGGGCGGCGCCCTGGAGGGCTTCCTGCAGAGCGGCCGTGCGAGCGGCCTTTTCCGCTTCGGTGCCCCGGGGCATGGCGTAACAGGCAGACACCGCGTCGAAGGCCGCGGCATCCCGGTCCACCAGCTCCAACAGCTCCTGTCGTAACGCCTCACTGCGGGCCAGATAGCCCTGCATCTCGGCCTCCACCGCTGCGTATTTCTTGTTGCCCAGGGTGAAATTGGCCACCATGCTGAGCAGGGCGGCGGCCTGGGCACCGGCCAGCGCCGCCGCGCCCCCGCCGCCGGGGGTGGACTGGCGCGCGGCCAGGGCATCGAGGAAGGCCTGGATGGTCATCTGCGCGGTTTTGGTCATGATCCTCCCATCTCTTCTGCTGCCGTCGGAAGTTTGAGCCGGGCGCCCGGATTATACCATGAGTCCACTGCAGGAACCATAGATGACGCCATCGGAGAAAACACAGGGTCGCGAGGGTGGCCCATGGGCGGGGGAAGCATCCGCCGATGCGCCTCCCCCCGATGCGGCGCTGTTCCGCCCGGGTCGGCATCTGCGGATGCCGACGCCGCGTGGCGAGGGTGATTTATGCCGTCGTGCGCGAGCCGGCGCCCGCTCCAACGCCTGGCGCCTCCAGGGTCCGACCGCGCAGCTGGAGGGCGCCGGGCAGGAAGTGCTCGATCACCCAGGCGTTGGTGGTGATGTGGCCGCTGACTTCTGGAAAGGTGTAGGAGCCGCCGAAGAGCGCGGCCCAGAGCATGAGATTGTCCGCAGTGTGGACGTCCACTGTGGCGTCTGACGCCACGGCAGCCCGGAGGCGACGGGCTGCGTCCCGCCCCACCTCCTCTGCCGGTTTGCCCCGTTCGCCCAGCGCATCCGCGCCCAGGCGGGTTGCGCTGTAGAGGGCCACGGCGGTAAGGGACGAGCCGGGGGAGCGGGTGTCGTCGTACCGCACCTGGGGCTGCACAGGCTGACCGGACCAGCCCGCCGCGAAGGCCTCCAGCTGGCGTTCGGCCACTCGCCGTGCGCGGAGGCGGCTGCTGGCCCGGGAGATCACCTGGATGCCTACCAGCGCCCCCCGGCTTGGGATGTCCAGACGCAGATCCCGGGGCAGGGCCAGGCCATCGCCCCGGCCGGGCTGCCGAAAGCGGGGCTCCACCCGCAGGGTCACCCGCCCACCGCCAGCCGGGTAAAAGCCGGGCCGCTCCATGTCCAGGGAAAGTGCCCGGGCATAGGGACGGAGGAACGGCAGCAACACCATTCGCCAGAAGTCCAGGGTCATGGCGCCCCGCACGTCCGTTCCCCCCGTCAGGCTCCAGGTGACCGGCCCCGGGCTGAACATGGCCACGGGCAGCAGCGTCTGGAGCATGAGGGGGATGGCGCCGGCGGTGCCCACGTCCAGGTGAAAGTGGCCCGCCCGCAGGCGGCCCGGCCAGAAGGAGAGGCGCTGTGCGCCTGGCGCCAGGCCGTCCACCCGGGCGTCGCTCATCTGCAGCAGGGCCCGGACGATGTGGAGATGTTGGGGCTTGAGGCCGGGCTGAAGTCGCCCCTGGCGGATGTTTTCCACCCGAAAGGGCTGGTCGGTCAGCAGGCTGAGGGCCAGGGCCGTGCGCAGGATCTGGCCGCCGCCTTCCCCATAGGCACCGTCGATCAGCAACATGGCACCCTCCAAACACAACAGGATGGCGATGGAGTTGGCTCTACCCTGGCCGGAGGTGGACCGGCCGGGACCTGTCTATTGTAACATGGCCGGCCCCGTGCCCCGTTTGGCGGGTCCTGTGGGCCTATGTTACACTGGCCCATTGCCGATCCTGTGTGGGCCGCCAGGGCCCATCCACCGTGAGCAGGAGGAAAGTTCGACCATGCGACCCCTGTGGTGCACCCGGCATTGCCTCGTCCTTGTGGCCATGTTGAGCCTGCTGTTGGCTGGCTGTGGCCGCAGCCAGGAGGCGGAAACGCCCACCCCCCAGCCAACAGCCACCCTCCCCCCGACAGCCACCGTCGCGGCGCCCGTAGAGCCCACGCCCACGCTGTCCTCTCCATCCCCCACTCCTCCGGCAACGGCCACGCCTCCAGCTCTTCCTGCCGGCCCGGGCTCGGAGACCATCGCCGACGCCGAGACGATCACGATGACCGACATGATGACCGACACGATGACCGACATGATGACCGACACGATGACCGGTACAGTCACCAACCCGGTCGCCGATGTGGTGGTGCTCCTGCCCACCCCCACCCCAACCCCCGCGCCGGCCGGCTCGACCCAACCCCAGGCAGAGACAGGGCCCGGGATCCAGTTGCCGGACACCTTCCGGGCCCGGGGGACCTTCCGCACCCGCTCCACCTTTGCCGACGGCAGCGTCACCGTCCAGCAGGGCGAATTCCAGATGGCCTTCGTGCGCACCGACAGCGCCTACGGCTCCGACGAATCCTACGTCCTCACCACCCGCCACGAAGATGGCAGCGAAGAGACGGTGGCCGTCTACCAGGTGGGCGATCGGCTGGCGGTCAACTACGGCGAGGGGGACTGGCTGGTGGTGCAGCGGGATCAGGGATCCGCCTTTGCGGCGGGCATCCAGGCCTTTGTGGACCTCTCCCAGGCCATCGCCCGCAACCTGACGGACGCGGAGCGGGTCGGCGTGGAGATGGTCAACGGGGTGCCGGCCATCCACTACCGCATCGACGACCCGGGCCGCTTTGCCACCCTCTTCCCGGCGGAGACGGCCGCCAACATGGGCCAGATCCTCTCCATGCAGTACGACGGCTGGGTGGCCCAGGAAGGGGGCTTCGTGGTGAAGTACGACTTCGTGGCCGAAGTCCGGGGCGCACGCACCCTGGGGCCGGACTTCCAACCCACAGAAGCGGATCAATCCCTCTCCTGGTCGTATGAGATGTTCGACATTGGGGCCGATGTGGCGGTGAGCTGGCCGGCGGATGCGCCAGAACCGGGGGTGATCCAGGTCCCCGGCTTCGCACCGGGGGAATTCCCCCTGCCGCCGGAGACAGAGCTGGTCAACTACTACGGCGGGATTCCAGAGCTGGTCAGCCGTTTGAGCGAGGAAGAGGTCACCCAGTTTTATCAGGATACCCTGACGGCCATGGGATGGAGCGTGGAAGGCTCCTTTGGCTTTTACACCTGTCGCAAGGGGGATGACAGCTTTTCCCTGGTCATCACCCGGGATGAGGCCAGCGATGAAACCCGGGTAACCATCCTGGTGGAGCGGCCGTAGGTGCTCTGGGCTCAGTGCCCCAGGACCCGGACGCTGTGTTCCCGGCCGTGGTGGCGGAGGCGCCAGTGGCCGAAGCGGTTCAACAGGGCCAGGGCCCGATCCCGCCGCACCCGCAGGCGATCTTCGTTGCAGGCCCACCGGCCATTGACCTGATTGACCACCAGTTGGGAGTCGCCATAGATTTCCACCCGGGCCGTGGCCGGATCGGCGCCGCTATCCTCCAGGCGCTTCAAAGTGGCCTCCAGCGCGGAGATGAGGGTATCGTATTCGGCCTCGTTGTTGGTCACCCGGTCGCCAAAGCGGAGCTGGACCACCTGTTGGGGCTGTCCAGGCCAGCGCAGGGCATAGCTGCCATAGCCCAGCCCCGGGTTGCCCTTGCTGCCCCCGTCGAAGATGATGACAATGGGCTGTTCCGGCGCCTGGCCGGGCAGGGGAGGCATGGCGTGGGGCTCGACGGCCCCGTCCACCTCCGTGGGGGCGCCCCGCACCACCTTGCCGCTAACCGGCGACTGATACTCGGTGTCGGAGGTAGCGGGCAGAGGGGTCGGGGTAGTCCGCCGGCTGGGTCGTGCACCCGGACGCCTGGCCAGGGCCGGCGCCACGGCCAGACGGTTGCGGTCGGTGAGCAGTTCCTCTGGCTCCCACAGGCCGCTCAGGCGCAGGCGCCGCTGCAGGCGCCGCCGCTGGTCAGGCGTCAACCCGGCGATGGCCTCCACCAGGGCCTCCAACGTCTGGTCCGTCTCTGCCATGGTCACCCTCCGGCTCCCTGGCCTCTGCCCGCCGCCCGGCCCATCTCCCATGCCTCCGGTGGTCGGCTCTGGCCTAGTTCAGGCCCGGCCGCATGGCCTGGCGGGAAGCCCGCTGGCGCTGGCGGGCCTTCTCCCAGAGGAACAGCAGGTTCGAGGCGTGGAATTGCTGGACGATACCGCCCAGGGGGATGCGGCTGCGGCCGAACTGCTCGATATCGTGTTGCAGCAGGTCATGTTTGGTGGCGCCAGAGGCCATCAACTCGTCCACCACCCGCTGGATATCGTTGAGGTATTTGATGCTGGCGTTGATGCTGCTGGTCACTTCGCCCCGCAGCAGGATGTCGCCGTGGCCCTGGACAATGCTCTCCAGATTGTAATCGTGGAGATTGGCCAGGGACCGTTTGTACTGTTCGATGTCGCTGAAGGGGCTGGCAATCAGCGGGACCGGCATCATCAGATCGCTGGCAAAGAGCACCTTGTCCTCTCGCACGTGCACGGCGCAGACCTCCGGGCTGGGTCCGGGCGTGTTGAAGATGTGCACTGTCTTGCCGCCCAGGCGGATGAGCATCCCCTCGTTGAAGACCACCTTGGGCAGGCGCAGCTCCACCTCCCGCAGCTCCGGCGTGTGCTCTTTGGCCTCTTCCAATGCCTGGTAGGCGTACTGGATCAACATCTCCCGACAGCGTTCGTGGGCAATGAGCTCGGCCTCGGGAAAGAGGTAAGAGCCATAGACGTGGTCGGCATGGCTCACCGTGTTGATCACGTACTTGATCCCGGCCGGGCAGATGCGCTCGGCGAACTCGATGATCTGGCGGGTTTCCGACGGAAAGGGAAGGGTATCGATCAGGATGCCGCCTTCCGGTGTCACCACCAGGCCGGCGTTGACTTCCAGGTAGAGCTCGCTGGTGAAGACCCAGGTGTCATCGGCGACGCGCGTTCGAATGATGGACACGGCTTTCTCCTCTTTGCCCCCAATCTTCTGGCATCGATTTGGCAGCTGCACAACAGGCCCTCATGGGCATCTGCAAGCAGGAAACAGTCCAAGCACAAAAGTGTAGCACAAGGGGCTGGCCCTCGTCAAAAGAGTAGACATAATTCCACAAAGCGCTTCTGGGGGCAGGGGCGC
The DNA here is from genome assembly GCF_006569185.2 of Litorilinea aerophila. Classification (NCBI taxonomy): domain Bacteria; kingdom Bacillati; phylum Chloroflexota; class Caldilineae; order Caldilineales; family Caldilineaceae; genus Litorilinea; species Litorilinea aerophila. Next base: position 52,087 of record NZ_VIGC02000015.1, read on the forward strand.
CCCAGCTATTGGCTCCAGGGCAACGTTGCCCCTCAACGTTTTCCAGCCACGTCTTCCCAATAAGAAACCGCCCGATCAGAGATCGGGCGGCATAGACTCCGCAGAACCGTGTGGACAGTGGGTACGAACCTGCGTAAGCAGGTGGGTGCTGACTGGGCGCTTCCGTCTTGCCCCGGCCGAGGCCAGGGCTAACACTTCCACGCCACTTCATCATGCTCCCTTTTGTAAAGTGTTGGCTCGCCCCGGCATTCTATCCGAATCACGAGTTCCGCAGAGTCATTGATACTATAGCACAACTGGCGCTATAGATCAAAGTCCGCCCAATTTCCGCCCAAAGGCCTCTCCGCGATGGCCCGCTCACCGGCCGCGTTGGCGCTGCTCCAGGCGCTCCACGACCGCGGCCACCCCGGGGTGGGTGGGGATCAGGGCCAGGGCCTCCAGCAGCAGGTCGACGCGTGCGGGTTCCTGCACCCAGGGGGCCAGCACCAGCAGCCGGGACAACAGTTCTTCCCGGCCGCTGGCCACCAGGCAGACGGCCAGGTAGCGGCAGGCGTCCAGGTGTGCGCCCTGCTGGAGGTAGTCCATCAGAAAGTCCACGTGATGGGGCCCGGTCCTGTGTTGCAACAGAAGGTCGAAGAGGCCCACCAGCACCACCTCCTCTGTGGCCCCGGCATAGCGCTCCACCAGGCCGGGTAGCAATTCCTCGGGCAACTCCACCAGGTGGCGTAGACATTCGGAGGTTACCTCCGGCAGGCAGTGGCTGGCCGGCTGGGTTACGTAGTAGTAGAGGGGCTGATAGGCCTCGTGGGCAGCCAGGAGGCGAACCGCTGTCAGTGCGGGTTCACCGGACATGGGATCGGTGTATTCGTCGGCCAGCAGCCGGACCGCGTGATAGGGCACCGTGGGGTCGTCCAGCTCCTGGAGGGCCAGGAGGGCCGCGCTACGCAACATGGCCGCTTCTTCCTTGAAGGCAGGCGGCGGAAACTCGTAGGTGGTCACAGCCTGCTGCAACAGGGAACGGTCGGCGGGGGTGGCCATGGGCCGCAGGGCCCGCACAATGGCGGCGCGAAGGTAAGTTCCCGGATCGGCAGCGCCCTGGCGAGCATTCAGGCGTTGGTACAGACGGTGGAGCGCCTCCCGGGCAGGCGGATGGGGATGCCGCTCCAAGACGGCCAGCGCGGCCTGGTGCACGGAGCGGCCGTACCGGGGCGTCAGCAGGGTCGCGGCGAAGGCCGCCTGGGCCGCCGGCTCATGGGCCAGCGCCTGGAGCTGTTGCATGGTCTCATCCTTGGGTCGTGCCATGGCGGCTTCTCCTGGCCCGTCTCCCTCAGTAGAGGCCCAGGGGGGGCTGCGCCGGCAATACCAGGCAGCCACCCTGCAAAGTGAAATGGTGGGGAAAGCGCTGCCGTTCCTCGGGGCAGGCGGCGGGCATGTACTGCCGCTGGTTGCATTCCAGGTAGTCCACCGAGAGGTCCAGGCGGGTGCACAGGTTGACGCTGTGCACCAGGGCCAGGCCAGGATTGGTCAGATCCTGGCAGGTGACGTACAGGCCATGGCGCTTCGCCCAGCAGTAGGCCAGCAGACAGTGGGTCTGGCCCTTACAGGTCTTCAGGGCCAGACCACTCCAGCCCAGCTCCTCCAGCAGGCGCAGCGCCTCCAGGCAATCCAGGCTTTCGTCCACAATCACCGGCTTCCGAGCGGCCACCCGGTGGAGGGTAAAGGTATAGGCGGCCAGGTCCCGGGGGGTGGGCTGCTCGATGTAATCCAGCGCGCCATAGGCGTCCGGCGCGTGCAAGGCCAGGCAGTGCAACATCTCCAGCAGGAAGATGTCGTCCGGGCAACCTTCATTGGGGTCGATGGAAAGGCGCACGAGGGCCGGCGGCAGGCCGGCCTGGACGGCCACCCGATAGACCGAGGCGATGCGCCGCACGTCCTCCTCGGGGTCGGTGCCCCGGGTCTTGATCTTGAAATTGGCCACCCCATCCCGACGGATCCAGCCCACCAGGTGGGCCGGCAACCCGGGCGCACAGGTACTCGACTCGCTTTCCTGGGGCCACAGCGGGTCGCCCAGGCCCACCACATGCTGGACACCCAGCCGCCGCCGACGGCCGGCCAGGAAGTCGGCGGGGAAGTGGCCCTGGAACCCGGGCCCCAGGTAGCTCCCCAGATCCCGGTTCAACCAGGTCGAGCTGTAAAAATCATAAACTTCGCCCCCCAGGCCACGTCCCCAGGCGTCGTGGATGGCGGCATCCAGGGGCGCCAGGCAGTTCATGGCGGCCAGCCGGGGCATGGATCCCGCCGGAAGCTCCGGCAACGCTTCCTCCACCCGCCGGGTCAGGATGGGCAAGGTCTGGGCCAGAGCCAGCCCCTTCTCCAGTGGGTCGGCATACTCGCCGTCGTGGGAGAGTGTCTCGGCCAACTGCTGGCAGAGGAGGCGCATGGCCCGGTCCTTCTGCTCATGGCTCAGGAGCGGGTGCGGGAAGGCCCACAGGTCGGACAGCAGGATGGCGCCGGTCCCCTGAACGGGGCGTCCATCCCGGGTGATGCCCTGCACCGTGGCCTGGGCATAGGTGATTTCCTCGATCACCCCCTTGCTCAGGTGCAGGGGGACGGCCAGCCGCTCATGGCGGAAAGTCATTGCCGCGTGGGTCACACGCACGTCCGACGGTTTGCCCATCTGGCTCCTCCTCGCCAGGTCCGGGGTGCCGCTACCCACGGTGGCACCAGGCGCGGTGGGCCTGGAGATCCCGGCCCAGCCGCCAGCGCCGTCCGAAGGCCGTCACCGCCACCTCCACCTGATCCTGGCCCACGGCCAGGTCCCCAGGCAGGGAAAGGTCGGCCGAGGGCACGGCGTTGCCCCGATAGGGCACCAGGAGGGTCAGGAAGGCCACGGAGCCGCTCCCACCGGATGCTCGCTGCGCGGCCAGCCGGATGGCGTTGCGGGGCTCCCGGGCGCCGTAGGTCCAGGCGTGCCAGCCTGGCTCCACCGCCAGGGAGAGGGGGACGGTGGCAGCCGTCTGCAGGAGCAGGTTGGCGTCGTCGAAGAGGGTGCGCACCCGCCCGGTGATGGCATCCACCGCCAGCTCGCCCGGCGCGAACTGGAAGTGGAGGGCCAGCTGCCCCGGCGCGTCGCCGATGGCCTCATCTAGCAGCACGAAGAAAGATTGGCCGGGGTTCGTCTTGTCCACGAACCAGAGGGTCCGGCGATGGGTCAGCCCGGGGTAGGAGAGGTTTTGCACGGCGACTACGTCCAGGTCGGCGCCACTCTGCCAGAGGAGCTGCGCCGCATCCACGGCGCTGTCCTGGCCGTCCAGGGTGAGGACGGGATGCACCCGGGTCTGCCGGTGCCAGGCCCGGGCCTCCAGGTCGTGGCCATAGGTGTAGAAGCCGGTGTCGGGCATCAGCCAGCGGCCATAGGCAAAGAGTTCGAAGGTGCCGTTGTCCGGCGTGTCGTGGGAGCTGATGGCAGGCGGCGAGCAGTGGAGGGCCAGGTAGACCTGCTCCGGGCCCCAGTCGTTGCGCAGGGCATACATGCCTGCCTCCCGGAAGGCGAAACTCTGGGGCGGCAGCAACTGGGTGCGCTCCAGCCGGGCCAGCGCGGCGTACTTGGGGTCGCCCAGCACCTCGCTGGCCTGCAGAAGCGCGCTGTACAGGGGCCAACTGCTCCGGTCGGACCAGTCTACCCGGGGGCGGGCGGTGTCGCCGAACATGGGAAAGCCCAGCTCCGGGGTGGCCATGCCGAAGAGGTAGTCGTAATTCTTGCGGATCATCTCCCGGTAGTCCGGGGGCACGGGGATACCCATGGCATCCAGGCGCCCGGCGATCTCGACCGCATCCTGCAGCACGGCCAGGTGATAGCCACCGCACCACTCCCGCTGGACGCCATCGCCGGTGCACTGGGCCAGGTAGACCTCGCGGGTCCGCTCCAGGCCCAGCTCCAGCCACTGGCGCGCCTCCTTGAACTCCGGGAAGGTGTAGGCCACGTTGACAAAGCCCCGCTGCTCGAAGACCGCCTTGTTGTGGACCTTGCCCATGGGGATCTGGGCCGTCTTCACCTGATGGTCGTAGAGGGAGGCGAGGAAGATGGCCAGGAATTCGGGGGTGAAGGCCTGGGCGTGGACCAGGGTGCGGAAGGCGTTGCAGAGTTGGGTGGCCCGAATCCCGGTCTGGAGGTCCAGCCAGGCGAAGCCTTCCCAGTAGGTGTAGACGGGGTGGGTGCGGCGGTGCTCCTCCAGGGGATGCTTGGCGATCCAGTCGGTGGTGAGCTCCACGAAGGTGCGGGCGTAGCGTTCGTCGCCCGTGGCGGCATAGGCCGTGGCCAGGGGCTGAGCCCAGTAGAAGCGATAGACCGCAGCCACCCACTCGATGTCGCCGGCAGGATCCCAGGCCCAATCGATCTCGGGGCCGTAGTCCGCCGGCGGGTAGGGGCCCCACTGGAAGACGTGATTCACCAGGTTGTCGGCGGTGGCGATGACCTTGTCCACATCCTGCTGGGGAGCGGGGCGCGCCCATCGGGAGTTCTGGCCGGGCGTGGCAAAGGGCGCATCGGGCGCCGTTTCTTGCCGGGGATAGCGCCGCCGGTAGTAATCCAGCAGCGCCGTCAGGGCGGCGTCCTGGCCCTGGGCCATCGCGGCCCGGACGGCCTCCAAGCCGGGGCGATCCAGGTCCAGTTTGTCCAGCACCGCCTGGGGCGGCAGGGAGTGGAGCTCGATCTCCCAGCCCTGGGCGGGTCGAAAGGAGAAAGCCGGGCGGGCACGCTGGCCGCGCGCCGGCTGGGAAGTCTCTGTCATCTGGGAATTCCTCCTCACAGCGCGCCCTGGAGCTCCAGCTCCTCGGCGAAGTGACATGCGGCCCAGTGGCCAGGCTCCACCTCCCGCAGGGCTGGCTCTTCTTCCCGGCAGCGGGCCTCGGCGTAGCGACAGCGGGGGTGGAAGTAGCAGCCGCTGGGCGGGTGGGCCGGGTCAGGCACATCTCCCTCCAGCACGATGCGTTCCCGGCGCAGGGTGGGGTCTGGCTGGCGCACGGAAGCCAGCAGCGCCTCGGTGTAGGGATGCTTGGGCGAGAAGAAGAGGGCCTCGTTGTCGGCCATCTCCACCAGCTTGCCCACGTACATCACCACCACCCTGTCGCTCAGGTGTTGGACCACGCTGAGATCGTGGGCGATGAAGATGTAGGAAAGGTGGAACTCCTCCTGGAGATCCTGGAGCAGGTTGAGGGTCTGGGCCTGGATGGAGACATCCAGCGCGGAGACGGGCTCGTCGGCCACGATGAGCTGAGGGTTCAGGGCCAGGGCCCGGGCGATGCCGATGCGCTGGCGCTGGCCGCCGCTGAAGGCGTGGGGATAGCGTCGCATGTACTCGGGCCGCAGGCCGACCCGGCGCAGGAGCTCGGCCACCCGCTCTTCCACCTCCTTGCCCCGGGCCACCCGGTTCACCACCAGGGGCTCCCCCACGATCTCCAGCAGGGTCATGCGGGGGTTGAGGGAGGAGAAGGGATCCTGAAAGATCATCTGCATGTTGAGGCGGACGTGGCGCAGCTCCTCCTTGGTGGCCTTGGCCACGTCGATGGGGCCCAGCTCCTTGTCGTGGAAGATGATCTCGCCGGCAGTGGGCTGGATGGCCCGGAGGATGCAGCGGCTGGCGGTGGTCTTGCCGCAGCCGCTCTCCCCCACCAGGCCCACCGTCTTTCCCTCGGGGACGGTGAAACTGACGTCGTCCACCGCCTTGACCTGGCCCACCACCCGGCGCAGGAAGCCCTTGGTGATGGGGAAATATTTTTTCAGGTGCCGTACTTCCAGAATGGGTTTCTCATTCAACGCTTGTGGCTCGCTCATGGTGTGCAATCGTTTCGTCGTAGAGGACACAGTTGACCAGATGGCCGTCACCCACATCCACCGTCCTGGGCGTCACCCGGTTACAAATGCCGGGGATCGCCTGGGGGCAGCGGGTGTGGAAGGGACAGCCGGGTGGGACGTTGAAGGGCGAAGGGACCATGCCCCGGATGGCGTTCAGGCGCTTCTTGCGGTTCCGGTCGATGCGGGGGATGGACTGGAGCAGCGCCTGGGTGTAGGGGTGTTTGGGCCGCTGGAAGAGATCCAGCACGCTGGCCCGCTCCACCACCTGACCCAGGTACATGACGATCACCTCCTGGGCCATCTCGGCGATGACGCCCAGGTCGTGGGTGATGAACATGATAGCCATGCCCAGCTCTTCCTGGAGATCCTGCATCAACTGCAGGATCTGGGTCTCGGTGGTGACGTCCAGCGCGGTGGTGGGCTCATCGGCGATGAGGAGGCTGGGCCGGCAGACCAGGGCCCGGGCGATCATGGCCCGCTGGCGCATGCCGCCGGAGAGCTCCCAGGGGTAGCTGTCGATGACCTGGTGGGGACGGGGGAGGCCGCAGCGTTGGAGCATGTCGATGGCAATCTCCCGGGCTTCCTTCTTGTCCACAGGCAGGTGGATCAGGATCCCCTCCATGATCTGGTTGCCGATGGTCAGCACCGGTGAGAAGGAGGTCATGGGCTCCTGGAAGACCATGGAGATGTCCCCCCCGCGGATGGCCCGCATGGTGGAGCCATTTTCGTCCAACTGCACCAGGTCGAGCACCTCTTCCTGCTGGCTGGCATCGCCCGGTTCCGGCCGACGATGGAAGAGGATCTGTCCCTCCACGATCCGGCCCGGCCGGTCCACGATGCGCAGGATGGAGCGGCCGGTGATGCTCTTGCCGCAGCCGCTCTCTCCCACCACGCCCAGGGTCTGGCCTGGGCGGATGGTGAAGCTCACCCCGTCTACCGCCCGGACGATGCCTTCGTCCAGGAAGAAATAGGTCTTGAGATTGTTGACTTCCAACAGTCGTTCGTCAGGTGCCATGGGCAATCCTTCGCTCCAACCGTTACGCATACGGATCGGCGGCGTCCCGCAGGCCGTCGCCCACGAAGTTGAAGGCCAGCACCGCGATCACCACGAAGAAGCCGGGCAGGAGCAGCCAGGCGGCGTTGGCCACCGTCTGGAAGTTCTGGGCCTCCTGCAGCAGCACCCCCCAACTGATCACCGGCGGCTGCAGTCCCAGCCCCAGGAAGCTGAGGCTGGTCTCGCCCAGGATCATGCCGGGGATGGAGAGGGTGAGGGAGGCGATCAGGTGGCTGGCAAAGGACGGGACCAGGTGGCGCACGATGATGCGCATTTCGCTGGCGTTGATGAGCCGGGCTGCCACCACGAATTCCTCTTCCCGCAGGGCGATGAACTTACCCCGCACCACCCGGGCCAGGCCGCTCCAGCCGATGATGGAGAGGATGATGGTGATGCCGAAGTAGGTCTTCACCGGCGACCAGTCGGCCGGCAGCGCGGCGCTGAAGCCCATCCACAGGGGGATGGAGGGGATGGAGATGAGCAGTTCGATGACCCGCTGGACGATGACGTCGATGGTGCCGCCGTAGTAGCCGGAAATGCCGCCGATCAGGGTCCCCAGGATCATGCTCAGAAAGACCCCCACCAGCCCCACGGTCAGGGAAATGCGGGAGCCGTAGATGATGCGGGAGAAGAGGTCCCGGCCCAGGCGGTCGCCCCCCAAGAGGTAGAGGGGCTCGTCTGCGTCCTTCAGGCCGAAGAGGTGGATGTTGCCCGGAAAAAGCCCGAAGAGCTTGTATTCATCGCCCTCCACAAAAAAGTGGAGGTAGTATTTGCGTTCCCGGTCTTCTTCGTAGACCAGCTTAAAGGTCTCCATGTCCCGGGTGGCTTTGTAACCGTACACAAAGGGGCGCCAGGAAAAACCATTCTCGTCCACAAAGTGGATCTTGCGGGGGGGTGCATAGGTCAGGTTTTGGTACACCTCCCGGGGGTCGTTGGTGGCGACAAATTCGCAGAAGGCAGCGCCAAAGTAGAGCAGGCCCAACACCACCAGGCTGAGGACCGCCATCCGATGTTTGCGGAAGCGCCACCACATGAGCCGCCACTGGGACGCCACATAGATCTCCTCGCCTTCTTCCTTGAAGCCCGGCAGGAGGATTTCGCCGCTCTCTTCCACCGGCGGGACCAGGGTCTGGTCCACATCTTGGGCACGTTCAACGGTCATGCGATCTCTTCTCTCCCATTCCCTCAGTACGGTCTGGCGTCAATACCACGGCAGAAATTCCGGGCGCCCTCTGGGCGCGCTCCCTCTGGTGGAACCGATCGGCTAAGCCGCGGGCCAGAGGCCCGCTCGGCGAATTTCTGCCGGGATTGACTCAGGCATTTTCCCGTTCAAAGCGGATGCGCGGGTCCACCACGGCCAGCAACAGATCCGAAAGCAGGGTGCCGATCACCGTCAGCACGCTGAGCATCATGATGAAGCTGCCGGCCAGGTACATGTCCTGGTTGAGCAGGGCGTTGAGGAGCAGCGGGCCGGTGGTGGGCAGGCTCAGCACCACCGAGACGATGGTTGCGCCGGAGACCAGTTGGGGCAGAATCCAGCCGATGGTGCTGATGAAGGGGTTGATGGCGATGCGCACGGGATATTTAAAAAGCAGCTTCAGCTCTGAGACGCCGTTGGCCCGGGCAGCGACCACGTAGGGTTTGCGCAGTTCGTCCAGCAAGTTGGCCCGCATGGTGCGCACCAGCCCTGCCGTGCCGCCGGTCCCCAGGACGATGATGGGCACCCACATGTGCTTCAACATGTCTACAAACTTGGCCCAGCTCCAGGGGGCATCCACGAATTCCCGGGAAAAGAGGCCCGTCAGGGCCACGCCCCAATAGTCGAAGGCCAGCCAGAGCAACACCAGGGCAATCATGAAGTTGGGAATCCCCAGGCCGATGAAGGAGATGGCCGTAAAAATGTAGTCGCCCGGTGAATACTGCTTCACCGCCGAATAGATGCCAATGGGCAGGGCCGTGACCCAGATGAAAAGCACCGTGAACAGGGAAACGGCAAAGGTCAGGGCCAGGCGCTCCCAGATCAGGTCTGAAACAGGCCGGTTCCACTCGAAGGAGATGCCCATGTCGCCATGGAGCAGGCGCCACAGCCACTTCACATAGCGGATGTAGATGGGCTGATCCAGCCCGTAGAGCTGCCGCATGGCTGCGATCTGGTCCTGGCTGGCCTCAGTCCCCTGGGCCGACAGGTTCGCCATGTACGCCGTCAGGTAGTCTCCCGGTGGCAGCTCGATGATGGCGAAGCTGATCATGGAGATGATCAGCAGGGTTGGAATGATGTACAGGATTCGCCGAATAGTGTACGCTATCATGGACGGTCCTCATCAAACAGGTTCCAAATTCTGCAGCAAGGGCACCCACCCTGTAGACCTGCGTCAGGCCAGCACGCCGATCCAGGGCTCCCAGGGGCCGAGCACCGGCGTCACAGGGACAGGCTCCCTCGCGCCTCCTGCCACACTCCAGGTGGGAGAGACAAGCTCTCCCTCGCCCACAGGGAAAGAAAGGGACAGCCCCAGGCGCTGGTCGCTGAAGTTGGCCGCGCACAGATAGCCGTCCACCGTGGCGGCGAAGGCGTCTTCCCCAACGGCGTGGCGCTCCAGCGCCTGGGCCGTGGTCTCCGCCGCGGTCTGGGCCGGACACCAGAGGGCGACCAGCTCGGCAATGGTGGCGCCGGCCGGGTAATCGGTCGGGCGATCCTGGAGGCTGAGGATCAGGTCATCCTTGACCGCGTGCCACACCGGGAAATGGTGGCGGTGATGGTAGATGGGCCGGCCGCTGCCCTGAAAGACCAGGCCAAAGCGGTCGTCCACGTTGACCCAGCCGGTATCGCCCAGTTCCACCCAGCGATCGTCATCTGGGTGGGGCGCGGGGTAGCCCACGAAGGTCTCCTGGTGGCCAGCCCAGGCCACTCGACGCCGCCCCCGGCGGTCGGGATGGTCGCCGAAGTAGCCGTCGTTGATGATGCTCAGGAAGCCCTGTTGCACCCGCTCTACGGTGACCGCCTGGCTGGCGACCAGGCGCTCGTAGGTCAGGCACTTGCCGTTGGGCAGGGAGGCGAAGTAGACGAAACGGCGCACGGCATCCTGGGCCAGATCCTGGACCAGGGTCACGGCCACCTGATCGGCACCCTCTCGGATCTTCAGCACGCGCTCCTGGGTGCTCTCGGCCCGATCCCGCACGTGGATGGTGGCCAGCATGGACCCCTCGGTGGGGCCGATGTCCCGCAGGCCGGCCTGGGTGGCAGGGAGCACCATGGTGCGGTTGCGCCAGGCCAGGCTGGTCCGTCCGTGGGGATGGCGGTGTAGCAGCGCGCCGCCGTGGGGATAGACGGCCACGCCGGCCATGCGCCGCTCGAAATCCGCCCGGGGGGTGGGTGGCATGTCCGGTCCCGTCAGCCGGTGGGCCAGATAGGCACAAGCCAGGGAGATGGCCATCCGCTCCCGCATCAGGGCGGGATCCTGCTGGCCGTGGCAATATTGGACCGTTTCTTCCGGCACCATGCGCCCGCCGTGGGCCACGGAAGCTTTTTCCACCGTGGCCAGGGCCAGGCGCTCCAGGTAGGCCCCATCCGGATCCCGCAGGTAGCAGTTGGCCACCGCGTGGGTGTGGCAGACGGCCTGATAGGCGAAGTAGGGCCAGTCCATCCCCTGGACGCAGTGGAAGGCGCCGGTTTCGTCGCACCATCGTTTGAGCAGGTCGTAGGTGTCCTGCCGGTGCCAGTACATGTGGGGCGGGATAGGCTGCCCGGTAAGGGTCAACAGGTTCATGGCTGTGCCGGAAAGGTTGAGCGCGCTGGCCATGTAGCTGGGGTGGACGAAGCCGTGGTTTTCCGCGGTACCGTCGGGGAGGGTGGTGTAGGTGCGGCCGCAGAGCTCGCGCACCGTCTTGCCGTCGGCGAAGGGCGCGTGGTTGATGGAATCCTGGGGACGGCTGGTGGTGTGGAACATCCATCGTTTCGCCTGTTCCCACCAGTCAGGCTGCTGGGGATGGCCGGGCAAGAGGGCCATGCTGGCCACCAGCCCCAGGGCCGTCCAGCCGTTCTCCTCCGTCTGGGTGTCGTAGTAGACGCCGGAACGGGGCGCCATGGTGCCAAAGCGGGCCAGGTAGTCCAGCGCGATGTGGGCCAGCATGGTACGCTCTTCCTCGCCCAACAGGTCCTGGATCAGGGCGGCGGTCAACGCCAGGTAGGCGATGGTGTTGCCACACTGGCTCTCCCGGAAGAAGCCCTGGCCCCGCTCGCCCCACTTGGTTCCCGCGGGTTCCGGCCGCCCCCAGCTTTCCAGGGGGCGCACGCAGTCCTCCGGGCCGGTGTCGTGGGTGAAGCAGAGGTAGCGCAGACCCTTGCGCGCGATCTGACGCAGCTCCTGGGCGGAGATGCCGGCGGCCTGGGCGTCAAATTCAGGCGAGGAGGCGGCCAGGGCCAGGGTGGCGATGGGCTGGCAGGTGTCCTGGCCATACCAGAGCACGCCGCCGAAGAAGTGGCCACAGTCGGGCCGGCCGGGCCAGTCGTTGTAGTAGCGCAGGGCCACCGGAATCCAGCGGGTGATCACGGCCAGGTAGCGCCGGCTCATCTCCGTCTCAACGGCCGGGAGCTGCATCTTGCTGAAGTCGGGCAGGTGTAGGCTGCCTGGGATGGAGGCTCTCATGGTTCGCGATCTGCCTGCAGAAAGTCTCATATGAATGGGGGGCGGACGAGGAGCGACGACCCAGCCGGTAGGCGTGCTGCCGGCGTGTCGGCGTCGCCCCTCGCAGCCCAGCCATTACCCCGGGCTCAGCTCTGTTTGAAGAACCAGGTCCAGGGGTTGGCGTTGTTGGGCGAGCCGTTGATGGTGCCGTGGAGGTGCTGTTCCGGGACGTTGCGGAAGTTGTTCTTGACGATGACGGGCACCAGGGTGGCTGTGACACAGCCCACGATCCACAGGTTCTCCATGTTGAGCTCGTAGATCTGCATGGCCAGTTCGAAGCGCTCCTCGTCGGTGGGCGCGGCCTTGGCCTGTTCATAGAGGTCGATGACCTTCCGTAGATCGCCCTGGGGCTCCTTGCCCTGGGTGCCGCCACTCTGATACCAGAGGCCGGAGGCCGGGCCAATGCGGGCTGCCGTGCCGTAGGGCATCACCCACCAGGGGTAGACCAGGAACAGGGGATAGACATCCTCCGAGGTCTGATAGGCCACCACGGCCAGTTCGTTGGCCGCCAGCTTTTCGTAGTGGACCGAGCGCTCCTGGTTGTCGATGACCATCTTCAGGCCCACGTCGGCCAGGTAGTTCTTGACCATCTCGCTGGGCTCCACGATGTCGCCGAACTGGGAAACGGTAATGGTGATGGGGCCGGTGCCGTCCGGCCGCAGGCGGAAGCCATCGCTATCCCGTTCCGTCAGACCCAGCTCGTCCAACATCTGGTTGGCCAGGTCCGGGTCGTACTGGGCGTAGTAGTCGGCCCACTCCTGGCGGTACCCCCGGCTTTCGGGCAACAGCGTCCGTTGCCGGGGGATGCCGGTCCCCAGCCAGACCACCTGGTTCATCTCCTCCCGGTTGATGGCCACGGAGATGGCCTTGCGGAAATCGGGATTCTGAATCAGGCTGGCCAGGAACTCGTCCCCTTCCCAGTCCTGGTTAAACTGGAGGCAGTAGGCCGTGCCCGCAGTGCTGGACCACTGGAGGACCCGGTAGTCGCCCTTCTCCCGGTTTTCCATGTAGAGGGGCATATCCTTGACCGCCAGATGGCGGGACTGCATGTCGATTTCGCCGGCCACCGCCTTGAGGTTGATCAGCTCCCGATCCTGGAGCAGCTCGTGGGTGACGGTGTCGATGTAGGGGAGCTGGTTGCCGGCCTCGTCGATCTTCCAGTAGTAGGGGTTGCGCTCCATCTTGAAGAGGGCGGCGGTGGGCTCGGACTTGACCACCCAGGGGCTGAGCACGGGCAGCTCCGGATTGTTCAGCCACTCGTTGCGGGCCTGGAAGAGCTGGAACCAGGTCTCGTAGCCGGCCTCCTCCACCTTGGCCTGGAGCTCGTCGGGATCGGCATAATCGATGAAGAACTGGGACATGTAATGTTTGGGCAGGAAAGGTTCGAACTCGCTGGCCAGCTGCAGCTCGAAGAGGCCATAGGGTCGGGAGAAGGAAATTTTGATGGTGTGGTCGTCCACCTTCTCCATCTTGCCGAACTCGTCCCCCAGCATCATGCGGGTATGCTTGACCGGGGTGAGCTCCTCGTTGAGCTGGGCCTCATACCAGAACATCATATCGTCGGCGGTGAAGGGTTCCCCATCGGACCAGCGGATGCCCTCCCGCAGGTGGATGGTGAACTCGGTGGCGTCGTCGTTGATCTCCCAGGACTCGGCCACATTGGCGATCACGTGGCTGCTGTCCGGGCTCCAGGAGAGCAACTTCTCGTGCCGCAGCCGCCAGATGCCGTAGGCGTCCGACGGACCCAGCCAGACTCGACGCCAGTCGCCGCCGTACTGACCGATTTCTTCCACCACGGGCACCACCAGGGGGGAGACCGGCAGGCGCTCTTCCACGGGCGGTAGCTGGCCTGCGTTGACCAGCTCCTGCAGCATGGGCGCCTCGCCATAGCGGGAAGAGCCCTGAGCGGGTGCAGCACTCCCCGAGGTGGCCGGGGCCTCTGTAGCCGGTGCGGGCGCCTCCGCGGCCGGGGCCGTTTCACCGCCACCAGCCGCCCCACAAGCGGCCAAAGCCAGGCTGCCCGCGGTGAGGGCTGAAAGGTGGAGGAACTGGCGTCGGCTGACCTGTCGCTTCTCGTTCATGGGGTTTCACTCCTTTGCGAAAATGATAGAGACCCTATCCCTGCAACTCGTCCCACAGGCTCTCCGGTATTTCGGCCATGTAGATTTGGGCCAGGCCGGTGCGGTCGGAGTTAAAGAAAACGCGGCGGCGATCCGGGCTGAAGAACGGGTGGGGGTGGGTGTACTGGGGGCGCCCGAAGGAGGCCCCCGACCGGCAGAGGAGGCGATAGCGCCCCGTCTCCAGGGAGCCCACCACGATTTCGCCCTCAGGTCGGACGTCGCTCACAAACCAGCGGCCATCCCGGGAGGCAGCCGGGTGGCAGAAGTCCATCCCCCGGGCCACCACGGTGGGCGCCTCATCTCCCTCGCCGATGGTGACCAGGTTGCCAGCCTCGATCTCCCCGGAGAGGGTGCTGAGGATGCGGCCGGTGGTGCCGATCCAGCACTGGTGCCCCTGGACTGGCGCGCTGTAGGGCTTGCCGATGGCCAGGCGGCGAACGTTTTGGCCATCCATGTCCACCAGGTAGAAGGTCGCCCCCTCCGGTCCCACCAGCCGGACGATGTTACCGGCCTCGTCCAGTTGCCCTCCCCGGTTGTGCTGCACCAGCAGATCGCGACCGCCTCCAGGGTCGAACTGCATGTGGGGGTTGAGAATCTCCGGATCCCGGTGGATGATCTGGGCTTCCCGCAGAAGCAGGTCCACCCGTAGCAGGCCGAAATCTCCCTCCGGCAGCCAGACGCCGGTGACGTACCAGCGGCCATCCGGGCTGATGGTGGCCAGGGGGTAGGGCCGCCGGTATCCCCGAATTTGCAGGACTGGTTCCCGCTCAAAGGTGGAGAGATCCACCCGCTCCAGGGTCCAGTCGGTGGGCGCCTGCACGGAGAGATAACAGAGCCAGCCGCCGTCGGGCGCCATGACCGGCGCGGTCACGGGCATCTCTCCCGAGGTGAGACGGATCAACTGCAGACTCTCCGTATCCCCCAACCAGAACTGATTGGGCCGGTCCAGGCTGGCGAAGCGGTTGAAGATGAAATAGCGGGAGTCGGGGGAGAAGATGGGTGCTTCAGGATAGATATGGGTGCTGATACAGGCCGCACTGGTGAGCTGGACGATTTTGGCCCCCGACTCTGGATCGTACCAGGGGCGCAAGCTCTCGGCATACGAAACTGGCCTGGCCATGGATGGCACCCTCCCTTTGACGTGAATGGGCCCGGTAGGTTGTAGAGACGCACGGCCGTGCGTCTCTACAACCCTGTTACGCCTGGCGGAAGAACCAGGTCCAGGGGCGGGCGTTGCCCGGCGAGCCGTTGACGGTGCCGTGGAGATGCTTCTCCGGCACATTGCGGAAGTTGTTCTTCACCACCACCGGCGTCTCGCTCACGGCCACGCAGCCCACGGTCCACAGGTTTTCGGCGTTGATGCGCATCATCTCCATGGCCGCCTGGAAGCGCTCCTCCTCGTTGGGCGTGGCCTTGGCCTGCTCGTACAATTCGATCACCCGGCGCAGGTCGCCCTCCGGCTCCACCCCCTGCTGGCCGTTGGTCTGGTACCAGAGGCCGGAAAGGGGCGCAATGCGGGAGGAAGTGCCGTAGGGCATCACCCACCAGGGGTAGACCAGGAAAAGGGGGTAGATCATCTCCTCGTTGCCCCAGGGCGCCACCTGCAGCTCGTTGGCGTGCATCTTCTCGTAGTGGACGGAACGCTCCTGGGTGTCGATGACCGTCTTGACCCCCACCGCCTCCCAGTAGGACTTGACCAGCTCGGTGGGATCGCTGCCGATGTTGTTGGGATGGGCGATGACGATGGTGAGAGGGCCGCTACCGTCGGGCAGGAGGCGGAAGCCCTCGCTATCCCGCTCCGTCAGGCCCAGCTCGTCCAGCATCTGGTTGGCCCGTTCCGGATCATATTCGGTGTAGGCGGTGGCCCACTCCTCGTTGAAGCCGGGGCTCTGGGGGAGCAGGGTGGACTGACGTGGGGTGCCCAGGCCCAGGTAGACCACCTGGTTCATCTCCTCCCGGTTGATGGCCAGGGAGAGGGCCCGCCGGAAGTCCACGTTGCGCAGAAATTCGGCCACCTTGGGATCGGCGTCGTAGTTCTGGTTGAACATGAGACAGTAGCTGCTGCCCTGGGTGGTGGGCCACATGAGGACCCGATAGTCGCCCTTCTCGCGGTTTTCCATGTAGAGGGGGAGGTCATTGACGCCCAGGTGGCGGGACTGCATGTCCACCTCCCCGGCCACCACCTTCAAGGTCACCAGCTCCCGTTCCTGCAGCAATTCGTGCATAATGGTATCGATGTAGGGCAACTGGTTGCCGGCCTCGTCCACCTTCCAATAGTACGGGTTGCGCTCGGCCGGCCAGAGGGTCACCGTGGGCTCCGCCTTGACCACCCAGGGGCTGAGCACCGGCAGATCTGGATTCTGGGACCAGGAGCTGCGCAGGGAGAAGAGCTGTTGAGGCTGGTCAAGGCCCGCTTCCTGGAGCTTGGCGTCCAGCTCGGCCGGATCCGCGTGGGCCGGGTCGAACTGCTGCATGTAGTGTTTGGGCAGGTAAGGCTCGAACTCGCTGGCCATCTGCAGTTCGAAGAGGCCGTAGGATTTGGAGAAGGAGATCTTGACCGTGTAGTCGTCTACCTTCTCCATCTTGCCGAACTCATCGCCCAGGCTCATGCGCACGTTCTTCACCGGCGTCAGATCCGGGTTGAGCTGGACCTCGTACCAGTAGAGCATATCGTCGGCGGTGAAGGGCTCGCCATCGGACCAGCGCATCCCCTCCCGCAGGTGGATGGTGAACTCGGTCCCATCTTCGTTGACCTCCCAGGATTCGGCCACGTTGGGCGTGACGTAGGTGCTGTCGGCGCTCCAGCGCAGCAACGTCTCGTGGCGCAGGCGCCACATGCCGTAGGCATCCGACGGCCCCAGCCAGACCCGGCGCCAGGTGCCGCCATACTGGCCGATCTCCTCCTCCACTTCTGAGACCAGGGGATTGAGGGGCATGCGCTCGTCCACCGGCGGTAACTGCCCCTGGTTGACCAACTCCCGCAACATGGGTGCTTCGTTGAAGCGGCTACCTGTCCCGGCCTCCACAGCGGCCGGTGCCGAAGTCGCCGCCGGCGCAGCAGCCGGTTCCGCCGGGGCCGGACTGGCCGGCGAGCCGCATGCCGCCGCCACAACCCCTACGACCGAGGCACCGGATATCCACAAAAATTGACGACGGCTGATGGTTGACCGTGTGGCCATCTGTTCCTCCTTCTGAACTTGTTTTCGACCTTGTCTATCACCAGAAATCCACGGCAATACAGGCTGGCTTCGATGCCCCGGTCGAAACCTGGCGGCATCTGATTCGGAGGACAGGGATCGACAAAGCGCTGCCGGGGTTCACCGGCGTTGGAACAAACTGCCTGACCCGGTGGCCAGGGTGGCCACGGGCAGGATCCTAACCAGCAGAGGGGCAAAAAGAGTTTATCGGAACTCAGGCAAAAAACTTAGGCGAACAGACTCACCCGATCGGCGGGCAACATGCCAGCAGAGGTGCGCACGGGGGAGAAGAGCTCATGCAAGACCAGACTGGCGGCGCCCACAGCGGGAGCATCTTCTTTGAGCATGGAGGCGACCAGCGACATCTGGGCCAGATGCGTCGGCAGGGCCCGCTGGTGGAGTTCCTGCCGGAGGGGCTGCAGCAGGTAGTCGCCCGCCAACGCCATGGGGCCGCCGATGACCACCATGTCCAGGTTCAGCAGGTTGATGGTGGATCCCAGGGCGATGCCCAGCCACCGCCCCACCTCGGCAAAGGCCTGCAGGGCAGCCGGAGCCCCAGCCTCGGCAGCCGCCACCACATCCTCCAGCTTCAGGTGGTCGAAGTTTTCCTGCATGGCCCGGGACATGGCCGCGTCGGGCATCTCCCGCAGGAGCTGCCGCACCCGGCTCAAGAGCACGCCGGTGGTCGCCAGCGTGGCCAGGCAGCCCCGGTTGCCACAGCGGCAAAGGGCGCCGTCCGGCTGGACGGTAAAGTGCCCCAGTTCACCGGCGCCAAAATTCCGGCCCAGGTAGGGTTGGCCGTTGATGACCAGCCCGGCCACGATCCCGCTGCCCACCCGCACGTAGAGGAGGTTGGAGACATCCTTCCCCACGCCATACCAGCGTTCTCCCCAGGTGGCCGCGGTTCCGCGGGAGAAGACGGCCACCGGGAAGGGGAAGCGGCTGTTCAGCTCTGCCCCAAGGGG
Organism: Litorilinea aerophila; assembly: GCF_006569185.2. Taxonomy (NCBI): domain Bacteria; kingdom Bacillati; phylum Chloroflexota; class Caldilineae; order Caldilineales; family Caldilineaceae; genus Litorilinea; species Litorilinea aerophila. The sequence continues at coordinate 69,959 of NZ_VIGC02000015.1, forward strand.
TACATCCCGCCACGGCAACATCACCGAGAGGGTCACCGTCCCGGACGAGGGGTCCACGATGCCCGGCACACAGACGCCCATGGCCAGAATGCAGGCGGGATCCACGCCGTCCACAGCCTCGGTGACACAGGCCTCCAACACCGGGATCAGGCGCTCGGGGGAGAGGTCGGTGCTGCCCACGGCGCGGTAGACCCGGCGAATGGGTTCGGCATGCAGGTTGGTCAGCACCACCCGACACTCCTCGTCGGTCAACTCGGCCCCCAGGGTAAAATTGGCGTCGGCCACCAGGGAGAGGAGGATACGGGGTCGGCCCACCGGCGGGTTCTGGTTGCCCACCTCTTCCACCAGTCCAGCCTCCATCAACTCCGCCACGATGGAGGAGACCGTCGCCTTGCTCAGGCCGGTCAGCCGGACCAGATCGCTGCGGGAGATCTGGGCGTTACGCCGGATCTGATCCAGGATGAGACGTCGGTTGAGTTCTTTGCCGCTTTCCGGGCGGGCAACCCATGTGGTCATGCACTCCCCCAGTTTGTTTCCACACAAAACTAAAGGCAGGGCTATTGTAACACAGCCTATTTTTCACGTCAACCGGAAATTTTACACCTTTTACACAACCTTTTCACATCTCGCCTGATTCGACTCGCCCCACAGATCTCACAGATGACCCTAGATTTCCCAGGGAAAGAGTCCGTGCCACCCGTGTAATCCGTGGCTTTTCGCAGGAGAGTCTATCATGTCATCCATGCAACCTGTGAAATCCGTGAAGCCCAGATGAATTTCCCGGGCCCCTCTACGACGCCGCGTCACCATCCGTTCAGCCGTCGACTCGGGCAGCATCGGGCGAGCCAAAGGCCCACCCCTACGAGAACCGGTGCCCCCTTCCATGGGCGCAGCCCATCTTGCGCTCCGTTTCCTTCGCCTTCATGGGGTACCTCCATGAATCTGGCGACCTGACTCATTCACGAGCCATGTCAGATCCCCGCGCTGGCAGGCGGAGGAACCCGACACGGAATCCCTGCAGGCGTTGCCTTCGACGCCACCCAATGGGCGGACCCCAACAAGCTGGAGCGAGCCTATCCCCTTTTGTCCAACACGGTTGACAATTTTCCATGGGGATGATACCATACGCGCATTAATTCGCAGAACAAACTATATGGCCCTGGCCTGATACCCGATTAAAATCTGCCCGAAAAACCCAAACACCCACAACACAGCCCAAACCACAATGGCCCAGCACAACGCCCTACCCACCCAACCGCTCTACACAGAACCCATTCGCAGCGAAGAAGAGCTGGAAGATCGCCTGTCCGAACCCACCCCCCTGGTCCTGGAAGCCCTGCGCAGCCTGGACAGCGACCTGCTGATCCTGGGCGTGGGCGGCAAGATGGGTCCCACCCTGGCCCGCATGGCCGCCCGGGCTCTGGCGACCATCGGCTCGCCCCACCGGGTCATTGGCGTGGCCCGCTTCTCCCAGCCCGGCCTGCGGGAAAAGCTGGAGACATGGGGCATCCACACCATCCCCTGTGATCTGTTGGATCGGGAGGCAGTCGGTCGGTTGCCGGAGAGCCGCAACCTGATTTTCATGGCCGGCCAGAAATTTGGCACCAGCGGCAACCCGGATCTGACCTGGGCCATGAATGTGGGGGTGCCCCTGCATGTCTGCGAGCGCTATGGGACGGGCCGGGTGGTGGTTTTCTCCACCGGCAACGTCTACCCCCTCACCCGGGTGGTGGAGGGGGGCGCGGTGGAGACCGACCCGCCGGAGCCGGTGGGCGAATACGCCAGCTCCTGCCTGGGGCGTGAACGAATTTTCGAGTACTTCGCCCGGACCCGCGGTCTGCAGGTGGCCATCATGCGCCTCAACTATGCCATCGATCTGCGCTATGGGGTCCTCCTGGACATTGCCCTCCGGGTTCGGGCAGGCCAGCCTGTGGATGTGAGCATGGGGGCGGCGAATGTGATCTGGCAGGGGGACGCCAACGCCTGGGCCCTGGCCCTGCTGCCCCACTGCAGTGTACCGCCCTTCGTTCTCAACGTCACCGGACCGGAAACCGTATCCATCCGCCGCCTGGCCGAACGATTCGGCGCCCTCTTCGGCGTACGCCCCAGCTTCGTCGGCCAGGAGGCCGAGACGGCTCTGTTGAGCAATGCCGCCAGGGCACACCAGCTCTTCGGCTACCCGCGGGTCTCTCTCCAGCAAATGGTGGAATGGACCGCTGCATGGGTCGCGGAAAATGGTGTGACCTGGAACAAACCCACCCATTTTGAAACCCGTGACGGGAGATTTTGATGACGTCCATGCCGTTGGAGCTGGCCCATCACCTGCGTGAGGGGCAGGTGATCCCCGCCCATCCCCTGGCCATTCACCCGGATCGCACCCTGGATGAACGCCATCAGGCGGCGCTGACCCGCTATTACTGCGATGCCGGCGTCGGTGGGCTGGCGGTGGGCGTTCACACCACCCAGTTTGAAATCCATGACCCCAAGACGGGGCTGCTGGAGCCGGTGCTGAGCCTGGCCAGCCAGGTTATCGACGAGTCGCTGACCGCCTCTCCCCGGCCTTTCGTCAAGGTGGCCGGCGTCATCGGCCCCACGGAGCAGGCCCTGCGGGAGGCAGCCCTGGCCGCGGACCTGGGCTACCATGCCGCGCTGGTCAGCCTGGCCGCGCTCAAGGAAGCCTCCGATGAAGAGCTCCTGCACCACTGCCGGCTGGTGGCCGAGATCCTGCCCATCTTCGGCTTCTACCTTCAGCCCGCGGTGGGTGGACGACACCTGAGCTACCGCTTCTGGCGCCAGTTCGTGGAGATCCCCAACGTGGTGGCCATCAAGGTGGCTCCCTTCGACCGCTATCGCACCCTGGACGTGGCCCGGGCGGTGGCCGACGCCGGTCGGGCTGAGGAGATCGCCCTTTACACCGGCAACGACGACAACCTGGTGGCCGATCTGCTGACCGAATATTGCTTCGGCGATGGCAAGGCCTGCGTGCGCATTGTGGGCGGCCTGCTGGGCCATTGGGCGGTCTGGACCCGGACGGCCGTCCAGATGTTGGAGCGCATGAAAGAGGAACGCCGTCAAGGAAGGCTGGACTACCGACGCTGGCTGGCCTACGGCGCCCAGGTGACCGACGCCAACGCCGCCTTTTTTGATGCGGCCAACCACTTCCGGGGCTGCATTGCGGGCATCCACGAGGTGCTGCGGCGCCAGGGGCTGATGCAGGGCAACTGGTGCCTGAACCCCGCTGAATGTCTCTCGCCCGGCCAGGCCGAGGAGATCGACCGGGTCTACCGGGCCTATCCCCACCTCAACGACGACGACTTCGTCCGGGCGAACCTGGACCGCTGGCTGGCCTGAGTGGGCCCGGACGAAGTCATGATATTCGTCATCTAACGTCCCACATTCACCATCAGGAGGCCACCATGAATCTCACGTTCAACGGCCTGGGCATGAGCCTGGGCAACCTGTCGCGTCTCTCCAATGCAGAGACCCGCTCCATCAGTCCGGAGAACTTCACCGGCGAGAAGGGCAAGGGAGGTATGGCCACCGAGGGAACCGGCGCGGTGGCAGCCCGAGAGCTGGGCCAGGGCTGGAAGGTCTCGCCCAGCATCCACATCGCCGGCGAGAGCACGGCCACCCTGGCCGAGATCCAGGGGCCGGGGGCCATCCAGCAGATCTGGCTGACCGTGCACCCGGAGCACTGGCGGCGGCTGGTCTTTCGCTGCTACTGGGACGAGGAGGAGAATCCCTCGGTAGAGGTGCCCATCGGCGATTTCTTCTGCAACGGCTGGTGCGAGCGGTGCAATGTCACCTCCCTGGCCGTCTGTGTGAACCCCGCGGGCGGCTTCAACAGTTATTGGGAGATGCCCTTTCGCCGCCATGCCCGCATCACGGTGGAGAATCTGAGTCCCGAGGAAGTCCGGGGTTTCTACTACCAGATCAACTACACCCTGACCGAGGTTCCGGAGGACCGGGCCTACTTCCACGCCCAGTGGCGGCGCAGCAACCCCCTCCCCTACCAGACGGTGCACACCATCCTGGACGGCGTGCGCGGCCAGGGCCACTACGTGGGCACCTACCTGGCGTGGGGCGTCCACAACAACGGCTGGTGGGGTGAAGGGGAAATCAAATTCTACATGGACGGCGACACCGACTGGCCCACCATCTGCGGCACAGGCACCGAAGACTACTTTGGCGGCGCGTGGAACTTTGAGCATCCCCGGGGAGAGTACGGGGTCTTCTCCTCGCCCTACAGCGGCCTGCCCCAGGTGATCAAGCCCGATGGCCTCTACCGCTCCCAGCAACGGTTTGGCATGTACCGCTGGCACATCATGGATCCGGTGCGCTTCAAGCAGGATCTGCGGGTCACCATCCAGGCCCTGGGGTGGCGGTCGGCCCTGGGCGGCCAGCGGCGCTACCTGCCCCTCCAGGACGACATCGCCTCGACGGCCTTCTGGTACCAGACGGAGCCCCACGCCCCCTTCCCGCCCCTGCCGGGCCTCAACGAGCTGGAGGTGATCTAAATGCGGCGACCAGGGCGGGCCTCTGTGCCCGCCCTGATGGCGAAGGGGCCGGGAATGCCGCTGGCCCCAAGAGGCGGCGCCAACGGGTAGGCCGATGCCCGTCCCTTATCCCTTCAACCCGGTCAGCTTAACCCCCTGAATGAAGGTGCGTTGGGCAAAGAAGAAGAGAACTACAATGGGGACGGTGAAGATGGTGGCAGCGGCCATGAGCTGGTTCCAGGCCACGGCATGCTGCTGTTGGAAATCCTGCAGCCCCAGGGCCATGGTGAAGCGTCGGGGATCGGTCAGGTAGATGAGCGGCCCCTGAAAGTCGTTCCATGCCCACAGGAAGGTAAAGACGGTGATGGTGGCCAGCACGGGCACCGATAGGGGCAGCATGATGTTCCAGAAAATGCGAAACTCGGAAGCGCCATCCACCCGGGCAGCGTCGGCCAGCTCTTCAGGAATGGTGCGGAAGAACTGGCGCAACAGGAAGATGTCGAAGGCGTTACCAAAAAAGGTGGGCACGATCAGGGGAAGGAAGGTGTTGCTCCACCCCAACCTGGTGGTGAAGAAGATGTAAAGTGGAATCATGGTGACCTGGAACGGCAGCATCATGGTTGCCAGCACCAGGATGAAAACCAGGTCGCGGCCCGGCCAGCGAATGCGGGCGAAGCCATAGGCCGCCGGCGCACATGACACCAATGTGCCGATAATCGAAAAGATGGCGACGATCAGGCTGTTCTGGACGTAGGTCCAAAAGGTGACGCCCAGTCCAGGACGGGTGGCCCGGTTCATGGCGTCCACGAAATTACGCCAGCGCAGCCCCACCACCAGGACCGGCTCCGCGTACCGCATCCGGATCTTCTCGGTCTGTGCCGGGTTGGCCGGATCAAGAAAAATCCCGTAGCCTTCGGCGATGGATTGAAGGGCCAGCTGTCGGGTATGGCCTTCGATCGTCACCCGGTACATGGGCAGTTGTTGGTCGCCTACCTGCACGTAAAGGTTGTCGTGGGGCAACCAGGTGGGTGGAACCCGGAAGACGTCCTGGTCCGACTTGAGTGCGGTGGAGAGCATCCAGAGGAAAGGGACCAGGAAGAAGAGCCCCACGGCCATGACCATCAGGTGTGAAGCCAGGCGGGCCAACAGGCGGCGAACCTGGCGTACCGCAAGGAGGGTGTGGCCGGTAGATCGCCCCGGTGTCACTGCCCAATCGGCCATGGCTAACCTCCCTCGTAGTAGGTCCAGTGTTCGGACGAACGCAACAACAGCACCGTACAGATCAGGATGATGACAAACAGGATCCACGCCTGGGCCGATGCATATCCCATTTTCAGGTAGACGAACCCTTGTTGGTAGAGATAGACGCTGTAAAACAGGGTGGAATTCAGGGGCGCCCCCAGGCCGCTGCCCACGGGGCTGATCCCAGCACTGAGGACATAAGCCTGGGCGAAGTATTGAAACGTGGCGATCACGCCAATGATCAAGTTAAAGAGGGTAATGGGCGACACCAGGGGGATGGTGATCTTCCAAAGCCGTTGCCACCAGGAAGCGCCATCCAGCTCGGCAGCTTCCATCAGAGTCTGCGGGATATCCTGAAGACCGGCCAGGTAGATGATGATGGTATTGCCCACGCCCCACAACCCCAGCAGGATCAGGGAGGGCTTGGCCCAGAACGGATCCCGGGTCCAGTTCGGCCCCCGGATGCCCACTTCGGCCAGAAGGGTATTCAGTAGCCCACTGTTGGGGTTCAAGATCCAGAGCCAAAGCAGGGTGCTTGCCACCACCGGCACGATGGAAGGCAAAAAGTAAATGACTCGATAGATAGACTGGCCAGGTATCTTGATGTTCAACAACAGGGCACAAATGAACGAGACGATCAAAGAGAGGGGCACGCCGATGACGACCATGTAGCCGGTGTTGTAAAGGGAACGCCAAAAGAGTGGATCCCGTACCAGGTTGACATAGTTCAACGAGCCAATCCACACCAGCGGCTGCTTGATGTGATATTCCGTAAAGCTGTAGTAGAGCGAAGCCAACATGGGATAGAGGTTGAAAAGGAAAAAACCGCAGATCCAGAGGGAGATAAAGGCGAGGCCGGTCCATAACTGGCGACGGGTCCGGGGACTCCACCGTTTCGGCGACCGACCGGGATGGACCCTGGGTGTGTTTGTGAGGGCCATGGCACCTCCTGATACCCAAACCTGATACCCAAACGTTCGAGGAGGGGCACGGCCATGGCTGACGGGCCGTGCCCCATTTTGGCCAACCGAAGGGGATTCTACGATCGCTCCGCTGTGACAGGGTCAGTTGCCCAGGGCCTTATCCAGGAGGGGTTGGAGTTTCTCCTGGGCCGCCTGCAGCAACGGCTCTGGGTCGGCACAGGTGTGGAGCACCTGCTCCTCAATCTGCCCCAGTTCCGTCTCCACTTCGGCATTGATCGGGGTGAGAATGGGCGCCCGGGCGTTGGGGTTCCCCATGAGTTCCAGGAAGACCACAAACTTCTCATTCTCCCGGAAGCGGGGATCTTCTGCGGCTTTCTTGCTGGAAGGCAGGTTGAAATTGGCCACCATCTCCTCGGCCACAATCTCCGGCGACATCATCCAGGCCATGAGCTTCCAGGCCGCCTCCTTGTCTTTGACACCGCTGGGGATCATGGCCACGGTGCCACTCACCAGATTGGTGCCGGCCCGTTCAGGATGGGCGGCCGGCGGCGGCAGTGGGGCCACGCCGTAGTACAGCTCGGGTTTGTATTTCTGAATGAAATTGGGACCCGGCTGCCATTCACCTTCCACCTGCATCGCAATCTTGCCGGCGTAGAAACCATTGTCCGGCGATGCGTAGCCCCCAAAGGAGGAGCTGAAGCGAAGCACTTCATCCACATTGTAGTCGCAGTAGAACTGCTGCTCCCACTTCAAGGCATTGATCACCGGCTCTGAAGTCAATTGCAGTTGCGTGCCGTCCTCGCTGTACCAATAGCCGCCCATCATGACCGTGTACAGGCCCAGGTGAGACCAGGAGAAATCGGGGATGAAACCGACCTGGGTGATCTGGCCGTTATCATCCACCTTGGTCAACTTCCGGGCAAACTCGGCCAACTCCTCCAGGGTTTGAGGCGGCTGTTCCGGATCCAGGCCAGCCTCCTCAAAGAGATCTTTGTTCCAAAAGAGCGCGTAGGTGTCGGTCCCCCAGGGCAAGCAGTAATACTTCCCCTGGTAAAGACACTGGCTCAGCGGCGCCTCAAAGATATCGGCCAGATCCACTTCGCCCCCCTCCAGGAAATCGTCCAGGGGGGTCACCAGATTCTCACGGGCCCAGGTCCCCACCGAGTCCGGCCCGCCGGTCACCAGCACGTCCGGCGGTTCGGTACCCGAGAGGGCGGCGATCACCTTATCGTCTTCGACCGGGGAATTGACCTCCACCCGCACGTTGTTGGCTTCGCCATACTGGTTAAACAGGGACTGAAGCTGTGCCGGATTGTCACCCCACGTGATCCAGACCCGCAACACCTTTTCCTCGCCGCCAGTCGCCTGGGCGGGCGCCGCCGATTCTCCTCCCGGAGCCGACGTGGGCGCCGGAGGTGTACAGGCGGCCAGCACCAGCCCGAAAACCAGGAAAACCATCCACCACATACGCCGCATCCATCGAATTCGCAACACCATGGGAAGCTCCTTTCATTGACCCACAACTCCTTTGACGATTCCTAACCTAAAGAAAGGGCGAATGCCCTCTAGCAAACTGGTGATTGGACAGGAGCCAATACCCCAGGGAGAGAGGTCGATGGAGGCGATGAAGTATCTTGCCTTAGAAGAGGTATTGGGTCAGCGCCGCCAGCAGATGCTCCACATGCTGGGGCCCGTTGTAGGCCTGGATGGAGACCCGGATCATGGGCTGGCCGTTCCAGGTGAAGATCGGCACTTCGATGCGGTGTTCCTCCCACAGCCGCTGGCTCAGGCCCTCGATCTCCCCCTCCGGCAGGCGGGCGGTGAACATCTGGGCAAACCAGGCGGGGCTGTCTGGAGAGATGGCCGGCAGCCCCGTCAGGGCCTGGATTTGGGCCCGGGCCTGGCTGGCCAGGGCATGGCAGGCCGCGCGCACCGCGGGCCAGTCGTGTTCCCGTTGAAAACGAATCGCTGCCGGCACGCTCAGGTAGGCCGAGGGATCCATGGTGCCGGTCCAGGAGAAGTAGTCCAACAGGCGCGAGCCTGAACGGCCGTTGGACCAGCCGTGGCTGACCACCAGCGGTTCCAGGGAGGGCTGGTGCGCGGGGTCGGCATACAAAAAGGCGGCGCCCTTGGGCGCGCACAGCCATTTATGGGCATTGCCGGTGTAGAAGGTGGCCCCCATCGCGGTCAGGTCCAGATCCACCTGGCCCAGGGCATGGGCGCCGTCGATGACGGTCACGATGCCCGCTTCCCGGGCGCGACGGCAGACCGCCTCCACCGGGAAGATCAGGGCCGTGGGGGAGGTGATGTGGCTGATGGCGATCACCTGGGTGCGGGGCGTCACCCCCTGCCAGAGGGCTTCCACAAAGCTCTCCGCATCCGTCACGGGCAAGGGAATGGGCTGATTGATGTAGCGCGCGCCCACCTTTTCACACAGGTAGCGCCAGGTGTTGTTGACTGCCCCATACTCGTGGTCGGTGGCCAGCACTTCATCGCCGGGCTGCAGGCCCACGGAACGGGCCACCACATTCACGCCATAAGTGGCGTTGGGGACGAAGACCAGGTTGTCTGCCTGGGTGCCGACAAAGGCAGCCAATGTTTCCCGGGCCTGGGTGAGGAGCGTCGGCACGCGCCGCCCCAGGAAATCCACCGGATCCCGCTCCAGCTCCCGCTGCCAGCGCTGGTACTCCTCGAAGACAGGCCGAGGGCAGGCGCCAAAGCTGCCATGGTTCAGAAAGGTGATGGTGGGGTCCAGCAGAAATTGATCGGCCAGCGCCGGCAGGGGTAAAGCCTGGACGCGGGTTGCCTGGGTATGGGACATGAAAACCATCCTTCAGGTTGGTGCACAGGTTGCTTGTCGAGTAGAACGGTGAAATGGTTTCGATGCCGGCGTCGCCGCCGGGTGGATGGAAACGTGCATCCCATGTCATTATTCTAGCCGTCAACCGAAAAGTCAAACGTCACAGAACCTAGATACGTGCCCTACCTGGGGACATATGGCCGCGAACCCGTGGGCTGCTGCCCCGTGTTCCCCCCGGGTTTCCCACCCCATGCTTCTCACAAGGCCAAACACCCCACCCGTAAGCTTGTTTGCGCTCATGAGCGTTCTTGATTAGAATGAAGAGCGCCTCGCGATGGCAGGCCAGGGCACGCTGACCTGTTCATCGATTTCGCTGGACTTCGCTGGAACGACGTCTGTTCCAGTGGCCGGTCTCACCCGGCATCTCTGGACGTCTCATCGCCCGGTGCCCCCCGAGACGCCGTCGCGCCTGAAACACCGGCCATTGATGACACCTTTCCCCCTCTGAAATCCGGCGCCGGGAACACGTCTGCGCCCGGTTGCGGGCCGTGGCCTGCAGGCCGAACCGTTCAAAGTACCAGTTTATCCCTGACGAAAACGCTCACTTTTGGGCGGCATTTCGTTCACAACCAATCATCACTCACAACCCATCAAATCCAAAATATCTGGAGCGTCAACCATCTATGTTAACCATCCACGTATACCTGCAACCATCAACAAGGAGGAGCATGTGAACACAATACGCCTCAACTGGTGTCTATCCGGCCGTCGGGCTGTGTGGACCCTCCTGGCGCTGCTTACCCTGGTCCTGGTCGCCTGCCAGGCGCCGCCGCCCCAACAGGCGGCAGAGGCCCCGGCTGAACCGACAGCCCAGGCCCAGGAAGCAGGCGAAGCCGCGCCCGAAGACGCCTACATCACGGTCTTCGGGGAACGGCTGCCGGAGGACGCCGTCCCCTACGACCAGCAGGTCTACCGGGAGCCGTGCGACATCACCGCCAACCAGACCACCTTTGACTTCATGGTGGCTGTCTACCAGCGCTTCTGCGCAGGGGATAGCTCCTTCTCCCTGGCCCTGGTGGACCTGGACAAGGACTTCAACGTCATCCCCATGGCCGCAGAGAGCTGGGAGGTTTCGGAAGATGGCCTGACCTGGACCTTCCACATCCGCCCTGGCATGATCTGGTCGGACGACACGCCAGTCACCGCCCACGACTGGGTGGCCACCTACCGCTACGCCGCCGATCCAGAACACGCCTGGGACTTCGCCTGGTTCTACTCGGGCGTGATCAAGAACTGGGACGAGGTGATCGCGGGCGAGCTGCCGGTGGAGGAGCTGGGCGTCCAGGCGGTGGATGACCTGACCCTGCAGATCACCACCTACAACCCCTTCCCGCCGCTGCCGGGCATGATGCACTTCGCCTGGCCGCTGCAGGCCAAGGCCCTGGAAGAGCACGGCCCCTACTACAACAACGACCCGGCCACCTCGGTGAGCATGGGACGTTTCAAGCTGGTCTCCATGGAGCCGGGCAAGCGCATCGTGCTGGAGGCGAATGAGAAATACAAGGGCCCCAACCCGCCCTACCTCAAGCGCCGGGAAATCATCTACATGGATCCCAGCACCTACTTCGCCGCCTTCCAGAACGGTGAGATCGACGCGGTGGGCTACGAACAGCTCACCCCGGCCGACTTCGACCTGATCCTGAACGACCCGGTGCTGAGCGCCAACTACCTGCGCCACTACGGCGACTTCCGCACCGACTACCTGCTCTTCGATACCTTCACGCCGCCCTTCAACGATCTCAACGTGCGCAAGGCCTTCGCCCACGCGGTGGATCGGGAGAGCATCGTGAAGAATGTCTACGGCGAGATCAAAGCCATGCCCGCCTACTCCATGCTGATGCCCGGCTTCCCCTCCTCCGACACCGAAGGGAAGCTGAAGGAGTATCAGATGTATGACTGCGAGCTGGCCCAGCAGTACCTGGCCGACGCCGGCTACCCCAACGGCGAAGGCTTCCCCAAGCTGGAGATGTGGCTGCGCAACGAGAGCCCCGCGCTCCAGGCCGTCTTCCAGGCCGTGGCCGCTTCCATCTCCGAGTGCCTGAACATCCAGATCGAAGTGTCCAACAAGGATTACAAGGTCTACATGGACGCCCTGAACGCCAAGCCCACCCAGCTCAAGTTCGGCGCCATCTCCTACGGCATGGACTACCTGGATCCCTCCAACCTGCTGGGCATCTGGGTCTCCACCGGCCGCCACTCGTGGAAGAATGACGAGTTCGACCGCCTGATCCGCGAAGCCACGCCGCTGGTGGGCGATCCGGAGAAGCGGGACCAGATGTTCCGGGAAGCGGAGCGCATCCTGGTGGATGACGTGGGCGGCGTCTTCATCGCCCATCGCTGGCAGGGGACCCTCTACCAGCCCTACGTCCAGGGTGAAGGCCTGCGGACGCCCGACTCCAACGGCATCGCCGCCTGGCACTGGGGCAACGACTGGGTCTGGGGTGACCTCTATATCGCTGAACACTGATGATCGCTGAACACTGATGAAGGCTTTCACTGCCAGGGCGGCGGGGGACAAGGGGATTCGGGGATTAGGAGTGGGTGACCGGGTGACATTCTCCTCCAATCACCCAGTTACCCATTCCCCCAATCCCTCCGCCGCCCTGGTGGTGGGACGTTCTCAACGGAACGAAGGTACAGGTCTATGACCCGATACATCCTGGGCCGCCTGTTGTCGCTGCTCTTTGTGGTGATCATGGTCTCCATGATCACCTTCAGCCTGATGCACGCCGTGCCCGGCGGCCCCTTTGACGAAGGAAAACAGCCCCTGCCTCCGGCTGCCAAGGCCAACATTATGCGCAAATATGGCCTGGACAAGCCGGTCTGGCAACAATATCTGAATTACATGAAAAACGCCTTGCGCTTTGATTTCGGCATTCCCTACCAGCAGCCCACCACCACCGTGGCCGAGCTGATCGCCAAGACCTGGAAGATCACCGCCCAGGTGGGCGCCCTGACCGTCTTCCTGGCCTTCAGTCTGGGCATCACCCTGGGCATCATTGCCGCCTACCACCAAAACTCCTGGATCGACAACGCGGTGACCTTTATGGCGACCCTGGGCATTGTCATGCCCAATTTTGTCATCGGCACCCTGGCCATCCTCCTCTTCGCTGTCTATCTAGACTGGCTACCCATGGGCGGCTGGAGCGATTCGACCTGCCTGGTGGGGCGCTACTTTTGCACCGACTGGATCATGCCGGTGGTGGCCTACGCCCTGGCGCCCATGGCCATCATCGCCCGCTACACCCGGGCCAGCGTGGTGGAGTATATGCACGCCGACTTTGTGCGCACTGCCCGGGCCAAAGGGCTGGGGGAACGAAGCGTCATGCTCCGCCACGTGTTGCGCAACGCCATGATCCCCCTGGTTACCGTTGCCGGCCCCATCATCCCAGACCTGATGACCGGCAGCATTTTCATCGAATCCATCTTTCGCATTCCAGGCTTGGGGAAATACTTCGTGACCAGCACCTTCAACCGGGACTACCCCATGATCATGGCTACCATCCTGCTCATCGCCGTGCTCTGGGGCCTGGTCTACCTGCTGACCGACATTGTCTACACCTGGATCGACCCACGGGTGCGCCTGGGCGCGCAGGAGGGACAGTAAATGGCCGAAGCCAAAAGCGGAGAACTCTCCGTTGCCCTGAAGCCCAACCGGGAGCTGTCCCAGGAAATGGGACGACATCGGACCCTGTGGCAGGATGCCGTGCGCCGTTTCATGCGCAACCGTCTGGCCGTCTTCGGCCTGGTGATCGTGGTCTTCTTGCTCTTCCTGGCCATCTTCGCCGACCTGATCGCGCCGTTCCCCTACGACAAGGCCGACTTCTCCAAGGTCCGGCTGCTGCCCATGCGGGATCCGGCCCATCCACTGGGTACCGACGAAGTGGGGCGGGATTACTTGAGCCGCCTCATCTACGGAGCGCGCACCTCCATGACCGTGGGCATCTCCATCCAGCTCATTGCCCTGCTCATCGGCGTCCCCCTGGGCGGCCTGGCCGGCTACCTGGGTGGCAAGGTGGACTTCGTGGTCACCCGCATCATCGAAATCATGACCGCGTTCCCGGGGCTGCTCTTTTCCATCCTGGTGATCACCCTGCTGGGCGGCGGCCTGTGGAAGGTTATCTTCGCCCTCAGCATCACCAGCTGGATCGGCATCGCCCGGCTCACCCGGGGGCAGCTCCTCTCCCTGCGAGAGAAGGAGTACGTGGAGGCGGCCCGGGCCCTGGGCGTTCCCCAGCGGGATATCATCTTCCGCCACCTGATGCCCAACGCCCTCTCGCCACTGCTCATCGCCGTCAGCTTTGGCATTCCCACCGCCATCTTCGGCGAGGCAGGCCTGAGCTTCCTGGGCATCGGCGTCAACGATCCCATCCCCAGCTGGGGCAAGATGGTAGGGGTGGCCGGCGCCTACGTGCGGGTCTCCTGGCACATGGCCCTCTTCCCCACCCTGGCCATCGCGCTGACCATGCTGGGTTTTTCCTTCGTGGGCGACGGATTGCGGGACGCGCTGGACCCGAACCAGAGCCTGTAATCCGGGGCGCCAGTTCCAGGGTGCAGGAGGGCAGGGTGGTCGATGCGACGCGGTCCTGTCTGGATCGGCATCCGAGGATGCCGACTCCGCATCGCGATGGCTGGCCATTGGCGGAGTAAGCGCCGTCAGATGCGGTGTAATCCGTAGAATCTGTGGTTCAAAATTAAAGTACAAAACGAGGGAACGGGTGTCAGTCAACCAGGAGTTCGAAGGGAGATTGGAACCATGCACAGAAGAACGAACGTGAGCACTCAGCCTCCGTGGCCGGGTTTAAAGCGGCCGGTCGGCTCCAGCCGGCACCCGGATTCCAGCCTCCCCTCCCTCCTCACAGGCCTGGTACCAGGCCTTCTGCTGGTAGCCCTGCTAGGACTGCTGGCCGCCTGTGGTGGGAGCCCCTCCGCCCCGGCTGCAGGGCCCGGGACGCCGACCGAGAGCGGCGCCTCGGCGGTGCCTACCATGCCGGCTGCCCGCTTCACCGCCGTGGCCCAGACGGCCTTCACCGGTACCGTGCCCATCACCGCCACGGTGACCGCCACCGAGACGGTGGCCTCGGCCGACCTGGAACGGGGCGCCCGCATCTACGCCAACCGCCAGTGCGGCGACTGCCACGGCGCCCAGGGCGAGGGGGTGCCGGGCAAGGGCTCGGCCCTGGCTGGTCTGACCCTCAGCGAAGAGGAATTCACCGACATCCTGCGCACCGGCGGCAACGGCAGCCTGGGGCCAGATCACCTGTACGGCCCCAACGCCATCAGCCCCAGCGGCATGCAGGCCCTCTACCAGTGGCTCCGCTCCCTGCCGGCGGAATAGCACCCCTTAGCCACGCCCATCGACCACAGCAAAGACATCGTGGACCGGCTCCGGCGCCTCCGGGCCGGTCCAATCTGTTTTCAGGGTGATCCGATAGCTGCCGGCGGCCAGGCTCTCCAGGGTGGCGCCCCAACTGTCCTCCTGGCGCACCAGGGGCAGGCGCATGGGTGCACCGCCGTCGATGGCCACAATCTCCGCGACCAGCCCCACCGGCTCCTCCACATTGAACGTCTGGGCCTGGATGGTGACCGGCTCCTGGGCCAGGTAGAGGTCTTCTACCTCCAGGGCCAGGGCCGGCATCTGCTCCACCGGCGGCCGGGCCGGCGGCACATCCCGGATGCCGCCCAGCTCCGGTGCCTGCATTAGCTTCACCCGCTCCAGCAGTTGCTCCAACATGGCGCCGTTGTTCTGCAGGGAAGAATGTTTCTCGGCCACGAAGGTGTCGAAAAACTCGTTGGAGAGCTCGATGGGGATGGCCGACACCCGAGGCACAGTACCGTCGCCATCGGCCAGGAAGGTGGGCACCCCTTCCGGCGCGACGTGCGCCACGGTGAGACGCCCGCCGGCCAGGGTGGCCGACTGGAAGGTCTTCTGGCGGGTGCCCACCACGGGCAGGATGCGGTAGCCCTGGGTGAAGTAGTCGGCTTCCTTGCGATTGGCAGCCACAGCCTCCTCGATCTCCCGGTGGAAGCGCAGGGCTGCCGCGGCCCGATCCCGGTCAATCCCCGGGATGCCGTCGATCTCGGCCACCCGGGCGAAACCCTGGCCCGTCTGCACCGACCGGTAGATGGGCAACAGCTGGTAGGCGGCCGTGAAGCTGCGCATCACCTCGGTCAGATCCAGAAAGAGCTGCTTGTAGCCGTTGGCCAGGTAGCCCAGCGCGTTGACCGAGCCCCGATAGGGTGTGCCGAAGGTGATGAGGGCCCGGCAGTCTCGCCACCCCTGGAGCACCTCCAGGTAGTAGCGGCTGATCAGCCCCCCCATGCTGTGGGCCACCAGGATCACCCGGGCGTCCTGGGCGCCGGAGTGATCGCGCCACTGGGGGAGTTTCCGGTTGACCAGCTCCTGGAGCTTGCGGGCCGCGTAGCGGTTGTCCCGTCGCCAGTCGTAGGCAAACTCAAAGTAGTTGGCCGGCCTCTCGTCGTCCGGCGAGCCGGGCACCACCTCGAACTCCTGGGTGAAGAGGCGACGCAGGCCGCTGTAGCCGTCGATCTTGACCAGGCCCGGCACCATGTGCAGATCCTGGATGACCCCGGTGGCCCGGATGCCGTCGCCCAGGTCGTCCACGGCCGGGTCATCCCCCACCAGCAGCAGATCCTGGAGGGTGTCGCCCAGGGAGGCCAGGATCCGCCAGACCGCCTGGCCGGAGATGGCCCACAGATCCCGGCCGTCCTTCTGCAGCACACTGCCGGTAATGCCTGGCAGGACCACCACCATATCTCGAATTTTTACCCGGGCCATCAGCACGCCTCCTTTGAATTTACTTCTCCTGGTGTCCGTCGAAATTGTCGGGCGGGCACGGGGTGCCATCCGCCCCGATTGAGCGCCACGGAGACGTAGGGCGGGTCTCCGGCCCGCCGAACGTGGCTGGGCTACGGCGGCCTTCCGCGGCTGGCGACAGCGGGCGGGGCAAGCCCCGCCCCTACGAGAACGGGTGCCCTCTCGCGGTCCGGCACCATCGGGCGGGCACGGAGGCCCGCCCCTACGGGAACCGGCTGCCCCTTCATCTGCCCGGGGCTGGCGACACCGTGCGGCCAGAGACCGCACCTACGCCACGGGGTGCCATCCGCCCCGATTGAGCGCCACGGAGACGTAGGGCAGGTCTCTGGCCCGCCGAACGTGGCTGGGTCTACGGTGCCCTGTCGCGGGTCGGACACCATCGGGCGGGCGCAGAGGCCCGCCCCTACTTAACAACCGGTGGGAATGATGATATAGTACCACACAAACCGGTCCTTATCCACCGCCCCGGGCGCACCAGAGCAGCGCCCCGACCCATTTCAGATACAACCCGACACAAAGCAGAGGAAGGGAACCATGAGTACAGAACCCATTCGGGTCGGCATTGTCGGCGCCGGCGCTAACACCACGTCCAAACACATCCCCGGCCTGCAGGCCATCGAGGGCGTCCAGGTGGTCAGCGTCTGCAACCGCAGCCGGGCCTCATCGGAACGGGTGGCCCGGGAATTCGGCATCCCCACTGTCTACGACAACTGGCTGGAGCTGGTCAACGCGCCGGACACCAACGCCATCGTCATCGGTACCTGGCCCTACATGCACTGCCGGGTGACCCTGGCTGCGCTGGCCGCGGACAAGCACGTCATGTGCGAAGCGCGCATGGCCATGAACGCCGCCGAAGCCCACCGCATGCGGGACGCAGCCCGGGCCAAGCCATACCTGGTGGCCCAGATCGTCCCCTCCCCCATGACCCTGCGGGTGGACCGGACCATCCAGCGGCTGCTGGCCGAAGGCTACCTGGGCGATGTACTGGCCGTGGAGGTACGGGCCGGCGGGTCGTTCCTGGACCCGGACGCACCCCTGCACTGGCGCCACGACTTCGACCTGAGCGGCTTCAACACCATGAGCATGGGCATCTGGTACGAGGCGGTCATGCGCTGGGTGGGGGAAGCCACCCGGGTCACGGCCATGGGCAAGACCTACGTCAAGATGCGCAAGGCCGCGGACGGGCGGCTGAAAGCGGTGCGCATCCCCGAGCACATCGACGTGGTGGCGGACATGGCCTGCGGCGCCCAGCTCCACATGCAGATCTCCAGCGTCACCGGGCTGGCCGGCGGCCCCGAGGTGTTCCTCTTCGGCAGCCAGGGCACCCTGCGCTTTGCCGACAATCGCCTCTTCGGCGGCCGCAAGGGCGACAGCCAGCTCCAGGAGATCCCCATCCCGCCCGAGGAGGCCGGCGGCTGGCGGGTGGAGGAAGAGTTCGTCAACGCCATCCGCGGGCAGGAAGTGATCACCCACACCAGCTTCGAGGATGGCGTCAAATACATGGAATTCACCGAAGCCGTGGCCCGCAGCATGGCCGAAGGCCGCGCCATCCCCCTGCCCCTGGCCACCGCCTCGTAAGAGATGCGATCAGGCGTGGTGCGTGGACCAGCCTGGCATGGATCACGCACCACGCGGACAAGCCCACATGGACGACATCTTCGCCACCTTCCCAGAACTGGAGACCGAGCGACTCCTGCTGCGGGAAATCCGCCAGGAGGACGCGCCTGCCATCCTGGAGATCTTCGCCGACGAAGAGGTCACCCGCTACTACGACCTTTACCCCTACCACAGCCTGGAAGAAGCCCAGGAGCTGATCGACTTTTTTGCCGAAAGCTTCGAGGTGGAACGTCAGATCCGCTGGGGCATTGCCCGCAAGGAAGATAACCGCCTCATCGGCACCTGCGGCTACGTGGTCCTCTGGGAGCACCGGGGCGAGATCGGCTTCGAGCTGGCCCGGCCCTACTGGGGACAGGGCATCATGGCCGAAGCCCTGGACGCCATCATCGCCTTCGGCTTCGAGCGCCTGGGCCTGAACCGCATTGAAGCCCTGGTCATGGTGGAAAACGCCCGCTCGGCCGCGCTCCTGCGCAAGCTGGGCTTCACCCAGGAGGGGATCCTGCGGGAACATGACTTCTTCAAAGGCCGCTTCCACGACATGCGCTGCTTTGCCCTGCTCCGACGAGAGTACCAGGGCAGCCGGCGCCCAGATGAAAGGATCAGACCGTGAGCCAGCCACGCCCCCACATCATCCTGATCATCACCGACCAGCAACGTTTCGACACCATCCGCGCCCTGGGCTTCCCCTACATGGATACGCCCAACCTGGACCGGCTGGTGCAGGAAGGGGTGACCTTCACCCAATGCCACATCACCGCCCCCTCCTGTGCACCGTCCCGGGCCAGCCTCTTCACCGGCTACTATCCCCACACCACCGGCATCCTCAAGAACGGGGATCGCTGGACCCGCTCCTGGGTGGAGCTGCTGGCCGAGAGTGGCTACTACTGCGTCAACGTAGGCAAGATGCACACCTCCCCCTTCGAAACGCCCCTGGGCTTCCACGAACGCTACGTGGTGGAGAACAAGGACCGCTACCTGGAAGGGCGCTACTACTTCGACGAGTGGGACAAAGGGCTGCGGGCCCGAGGTCTGGTCAAACAGCAGCGGGAGCTCTACCGCCAGCGCCCCGACTATCGAGAACGGCTGGGCGCTTTTGAGTGGGAGCTGCCCGAGGACACCCACTCCGACTTTTTCGTGGGAGACATGGCCACCTGGTGGCTGAAGACCAAGCCGAAGCCCGACGGTCCCCTCTTCCTGCAGATCGGCTTCCCCGGCCCCCACCCACCCTACGACCCCATCCCCCGCTACGCGGAGCCGTACCTGGACCGGGAGCTGCCCCTGCCCCAGGTCACCCAGGAGGAGCTGGCCCAACAGCCGCCCCCCTTCCTGGCCATGCGCCAACACAACGCCGAGGTCGACCACGACTCGGTAGTCCATCTGCTCAACCCCACCCGGGAACAGCTCCACCGCCAGCGGGCCTACTACCTGGCCAACGTCACCATGATCGACGAGAAGATCGGCCAGATCCTCCAAACCCTGGACCAGCAAGGCTACCTGGAGGATGCGGTGGTCATCTTCACCTCCGACCACGGCGACGCCCTGGGCGACCACGGCCACAGCCAGAAGTGGACCATGTACGACGTCATCACCCGCATGCCCCTCATCGTCTGGGCGCCGGGCCGCTTCGCCGGCGGACGCCAGCTGGACGGCCTCTGTCAGCTCATGGACATCGGCCCCACTATCCTGGAGCTGGCCGGCATCACCCCGCCCGCTTCCTTCGAGGCGCAATCCCTGCTGCCCGCGCTCCGGGGAGAAGCCTGGGAAGGGCGTCCCTACGTCTTCGCCGAACACTGCCGGGACGGCATCCTCCAGGAGACCGACTACATGACCATGGTGCGCAGTCGGGAGTGGAAGCTGGTCCACTTCCTGGACGAGCCCTTCGGCCAGCTCTTCAACCTGCAGGAAGATCCGGGCGAGGTGCACAACCTGTGGGACGACCCGGCCGCGGCCGCCAAAAAACAAGAACTGCTGGACGTCCTGCGGGAGTGGCGGATCCGCAGCCAATATCACACCCGAGACTGGTCCCGGGACTGGCGCTGAGAAGAAGCCATCCATGACCGCCAAGACACCCGGCTCGCCTCCTGGCAAAGGCAAAGCCATCTCCCTGGCCACCCTGATCCTGGCCCTGGCCATCTACCTGCTCCTGCAGGCCAACCCTGGGCTGGTTCCGGTGGTCAACGAGCTGCTGCAGACGGCAGCGCCCGCCGATTCTGCCACCCTGGCGGCCCCGGCGGAAACACCCCCGGCCGAGGTCGGACAGGCGCCGTCCGCCGGCACGTCTACCCCCGCGCCCCAACAGGAGGCTGTCCCCCGGCCTCCTGCCACCGAAATCCCGGCCACGCCCTCCCCCCTGGCCACCACGCCCAAGCAGTCGCCGCCGGACGACGGCCTGCCCACCATCGCCTTCGACCAGCTGCCCCAAGAGGCCCAGGAGACCATCGCCCTCATCGACCAGGGCGGGCCCTTCCCCTTCAGCAAGGATGGCAGCATCTTCCAGAACCGGGAACGGCTGTTGCCCTTGCGGCCCCGGGGCTACTATCGGGAATACACCGTCATCACGCCAGGCGAGCCGGATCGGGGCGCACGGCGCATTGTGGCCGGCGCAGGTGGGGAGCTCTACTACACCGATGACCACTACGCCAGCTTCAAACGGGTAATCCGCTGATGCCATCCCTGGATGCCCTCCTGACTCAAGAGAATCCATCAGGCCTCTACCGCCTGGACTGGACGGGCGACCCGGCAGCCCTGGCGGAGACTGTGGCCGCCCGGGGCTGGCGCGTCTTCTTCCTGGATGGCCGCCGGGCCGTCGACAAGCCATCCTTCCTGCGCCTGGCCGCCGAAGCCATGGCCTTTCCGGGCTACTTCGGTTGGAACTGGGACGCGTTCGAGGAGTGCCTCACCGATCTGGCCTGGGTCCCCGCGGCCGGCTACCTCATCCTCTACGAGGACCCGGTGACCCTGGCCGCCCATGCGCCGGAGGTGTGGGCCACGGCCTATGCCATCTTGGCCGACGCCGTCGAAACCTGGCGGCAGACAGCCACCCCCATGGTCATCCTCCTGCGGGGTGGCGACCATCTCCTGGCCCACCTGCCGGCGGTGACGGTGACTCCCGGCGAGGAACAAGTCTGAGCATTTTGTGGAGGTTATACCCATTGATTCGCGTCATTGCCCTGGATCTGGACGATACCCTGCTGCGGAGTGACAAGACCGTCAGTCCGGAGAGCCTGGCCCTGCTGCGGCGATGGCGGGCCCAGGGCCATCACCTGGTTATCGCCACCGGCCGCCCACCCCGCACCGTGGCCGAAGTGCTCCCCCGGGAACTGTTCGACGTGCCCTGGGTCTGCTACAACGGCGCGGCCATCCAGATAGACGGCCGGACCATCTTCCAGGATCTCATCCCTCCGGAGGACACCCGGACCATCGTGGAGATGATCCAGGCCCGGCTGCCCGATTGCATCGTGGGGCTGGAGGTGGACAACATCCTCTACTTGAATCGGGCCATCCAGCGCACGTCTCCCTACCAGGTGGCCGACCTGCGGCGGATCTGCCACCAGCCCGCGGCCAAAATTCTCTTCTTTCAGGACGCCCAATTTCAGGAGATCATGGCCGACCTGCGTCCCCTGCTCCAGGCCCTGCCGGCCAGTACCCGGGCCCTCCTGTCGGAAAAGTACAACCTGGTGCAGATCCTTTCCCACAGTGCGGATAAGGCCCGGGCCCTGGAGATGGTGGTGCAACAGTGGGGGTTGGGGCTGGAGCATGTGATGGCTTTCGGCGACGACGTCAACGATGTGGAGATGGTGCGCCGGGCAGGCCTGGGTGTGGCCGTGGCCAATGCGGTGGCCGAGGTGAAGGCCGTGGCCGATCACATCACCGCCAGCAACGACGAGGATGGCGTCGCCCAGGCCCTGGAGGCGCTCCTCGCCGGGCAGCTGGAGTCGGGCGTTGGGTAAGCCGACCCTTCCCCGGGCCATGATATAATGGCTTGACCCGCCCACCACGTAGGTCACGCATCCCTGCGTGACTTGGGCACACGAACCGGCACGCCCGACTGTCCGGCCAGGAGACCGGACCGACGGGTCCATGGATCGTCATCGCCAGGGCTGCGTAGGTCACGCTTCCCTGCGTGACAGGGGCACACGAACCGGCACGCCCGGCTGTCCGGCCAAGAGACCGGACCTGCGGAGCAAGATGCATGAAGCGTGAATCCAAGCCAAAGGATGTCGTATGAGCCAGATTGATGTCATCGTAGCCGGGCATCTCTGCCTGGACATCATCCCCACCTTTGGACAGGAACGGACCGGCGTGGAGCACCTGCTGGCGCCCGGCCGGCTGGTTCACGTCGGCCCGGCCCAGATTGCCACCGGCGGCGCTGTCTCCAACACCGGCCTGGCCTTGCACCGCCTGGGCGTAACCACCCGGCTCATGGGCAAAGTGGGCGCCGACCTCTTCGGCCAGGCCATCCTGGAGGTCATCCGCCGGCGGGATCCACGCCTGGCCGAGACCATGATCGTCGATGAAACCGTGCCCAGCTCCTACACCATTGTCATCAACCCGCCCGGCGTGGATCGCAGCTTCCTCCACTGCCCTGGCGCCAACGACACCTTCAGCTCCGCTGACGTCCAGAGCGAGCAGCTGGTCGGCGCCCGCATCTTCCACTTTGGCTATCCACCCCTCATGCGCCAGATGTACGCCGACGGCGGCGTGGAACTGTCCACCCTACTCCGTCGGGCCAGGAACGCAGGCCTGATCACGTCCCTGGACATGGCCCACGTGGACAGCCAGTCGGCCGCCGGTCAGGTGGACTGGCGCGCATGGCTACACGAATGCCTCCCCACGGTGGACCTTTTCCTGCCCAACCTGGAAGAAGCCTTCTTCATACTGGACCGGAAGCGATTCCAGGCCACGGTGGAACGGGCAGGCGACGCTGGCCTCCTGGCCGCGGTGGACGGCGCCCTCCTGGGCGAGCTGGCCGACCAATTGTTGACCCTGGGCGCGGCTGTGGTAGGCTTAAAACTGGGCGAGCAGGGCCTCTACCTGCGCACCACTTCGAACCCGGCGCGACTGGCCTCCCTGGGGTTGGAACCGGTCTGGCTGGGCCGGGAGCTCCTGGCGCCGGCCTTCCAGGTTCAGGTGGTGGGCACCACCGGCGCCGGCGACTGTGCCATTGCCGGTTTCCTGGCCGCCCTTTTGCGGGGACTTCCCCCGGAAGCTAGCCTGACCGCCGCCACGGCCGCGGGCGCCTGCAACGTGGAACAGGCCGACGCCATCAGCGGCATGATGTCCTGGGACGCCATGTGGCAGCGGGTCCAGGCCGGCTGGCCCCAGCGCCCTGTGGGCCTCTCCCTGCCAGACTGGCAGTGGGATGCGTCGGCCGGCCTCTGGCGGGGGCCCCGAGATGGACGAAAAGAAGGACAAGGAGTATGAAACGTTCAGAAATCAACGCCATCATACGCGATGCCGATGCCTTCATCCGGCGGCAGGGCTTTCACCTGCCCCCCTTTGCCTACTGGACGCCCGAGGAGTGGCGTCAAAAAGGGGATGAAGTGGAAGAGATTGTGGCCCGGGGCCTGGGCTGGGATATCACCGACTTTGGCCAGGGCGACTACGCCCGGATCGGCCTCTTCCTCTTCACCCTGCGCAACGGCGATGTGGCCAACTTGCGGGCTGGGCGGGGCAAGCTCTACGCCGAGAAGCTGCTCATCGTCGACGTGGACCAGGTGACTCCCCTCCACTTTCACTGGCTGAAGACCGAAGACATCATCAACCGGGGAGGCGGCAAGCTGGTGATCCAGCTCTACAATGCCACGCCGGACGAAGGCCTGGCCGACAGCGACGTCACCGTCAGCACCGACGGCGTCCGGCGCACGGTCAAAGCCGGCGACACCATCGTACTCAGCCCGGGCGAAAGCATCACCCTGCCGCCCTATTGCTATCACAAGTTCTGGGGGGCGGAGAGCCGGGTACTGGTGGGTGAAGTCTCCACTGTGAACGACGATGCCACCGACAACCGATTCTATGAACCGGTAGGGCGCTTCCCTGCCATCGAAGAAGATGAACCGCCCCTGTATCTCCTGGTGAACGACTACGCCAGGTACTATCGGGCGGGAACGTCCATTTGACCACCATGGATAAACGCATTCAACGTACACTCCTCTTCCTGCTGCCTGCCCTGCTGCTGGCAGGTCTGGCGCTGGCCAACTGCGGCGCGCCTCGGCCCGGAAATACCACCCAGTCGGCCGTCCAGGGGCGTATCCTCCTCTGGCACGCCTGGACCGAGCAGGAAACCACCGTCCTCAACGAGATTCTGGGCCGCTTCAAAGAGATTCACCCAGGCGCCACCATCAAACAACAGTCCTTTGCCAGCCAGGAAGAGTTGCGCCGGGCCTTCGAGGCCGCCGCAGATTCTGGCCTGGGTCCGGACCTGCTGTTGGGGCCCAACGACTGGATCCGTCCCCTGGCGGATCAGGGATTTATCGCCGACATCAGCGGCGAGATCTCCGAGGACATCTTGCAGCGCTACATGGACGCCACCCTGGCGGAAGTCCGCTACGGCGACGGGCTCTACGGCCTGCCCCAATCCCTGAACACCCTGGCCCTCTACTACAACCGCACCATCGTAGACACCCCCCCCAGAACCCTGGACGAGCTCCTGGCCCAGGCCGCCGCCGGCAGGCTGGTCACCATGAGCACCAACTTCTACGACGCCTTTTGGGGCGTGCAGGCCTTTGGCGGCCAGCTCATGGATCAGGAAGGGCGGGTGATCCTGGATCAGGGTGGCTTCGCCAACTGGCTGGCCTGGCTGGAGATGGCCCGGGATGCCCCGGGCATGATCCTGGACACCAACCGGGATGCCCTGCGGACCCGCTTCCTGGAAGGGGGTGTCGCCTACTACGTGGGCGACGCCCGGGAATACCCGGCCATTGCCGAGGCCCTGGGCAGCGACCAGGTGGGGGTGGCCCCCTTGCCGGCCGGCCCCAATGGCCCGGCCGGTCCTTTCCTCAGCGTTCAGGCTTTCCTGTTCAACAGCGCCTCCTCGGCCAACCAGCGCCGGGTGGCCCTGGAAGTGGCCCAGTTTGTGACCAATGCCGAACAGAGCGCCACCCTGATGCGACGGGTGGGCCAGGTCCCGGCCAACGTGCGGGTGCGCATCAACCCCCGGCTCAACCCCGTGGTCAACAGCTTTGCCACCCAGGCCCGCACAGCCGTCCCTGTGCCCAACGTCCCTCAGATGGATGCAGTCTGGCGGCTGGCCGATGATGCCTACGTCAAGGTGTTGGAAGGGGTGTTGGAGCCGGCCGAAGCCGCCGCCGCCGTCACCGCGGCCATCAATGAAGCCAACGGCATCCCGCCCCTGGCCGTGGCAGACTATAGCTGCCCCGGCCCTGGGACCATTCGCCTGGCCCACAGCCTGGACGGCGCCGACGCCCAGGTGGTGGACACCCTGGCTGCCCTCTTCAGCGCCCAATGCCCGGGTACCCAGGTCGAAGTTACCCGTATGTCCCCCTCGGCCTTGCGCAACAGCCTCCAGGCCGGGACAGACGACCGGCAGCCCACCCTCATCCTGGCCTCCCATCTTTGGGTGCCGGAACTGGTGATGGGGGAAGAGATCCGGAACATCAGCGGGCTGGTGAACGGCCAGCTCCTGCAACGCTACCGCCCCTTCGCCGTGGACGGCCTCCGCTACCAGAACGGCCTCTACGGCATTCCAGCCTTCTTCGATGTCTCGGCTCTCTACTACAACCGGACGCTGGTCAACCAGCCGGCCCGGACACTGACGGATCTGCGGACGCAACTGGCCGACGGCATCCCGGTGACCCTGGACATTCGCTTCGACCAGGCCTACTGGGGAGTCGGCGCCTTCGGCGGCCGCCTTTTCGACGCCCAGGGCCAGATCTTCCTGGACGATGGCGGCTTTGCCAACTGGCTGGCCTGGCTGAAGGAATCTCGCCAGGACTTCGGCCTGCGGGTAAGCCAGGACGAAGCGGTCATGAAGAGCGACTTTAAGACCGGCCGCTCGGCCTACTACGTGGGCGGCCCGAACGATCTGGCCGAGCTGCGGGAGGCGTTCCTGGATGGGGCGCTGGGGGTGTCGACCCTGCCCGCGGGGCCGGAAGGGGAAGCCACGCCTTTCCTCTGGGTGACCGGCTACCTGTTTAACGCCGCGGCCAGTGAAGACCAAAGCCGCATGGCCCTGGAATTCGTGAAATATGCCACCCTGCCGGACCGGCAGGCAATGGCCATCCGCATGGCCAGCCAGCTACCCTCCAACGCCAACATCGATCTGGGCCCCTATCCCCAGATCGCGGTCTTCGTGGATGCCGCCCGCTCGGCCATCCTCTATCCGACCTTCCCCCAGATAGAGACGGTCCGGCGGCTGGCTGCCTCGGTCTATCAGGCCGTGTTGATGGAGGGCGTACCGCCGACAGAGGCGGTGGCCGCGGCAGCTGCCGCCCTCAACGAGGCCACCAATCCGGCGGCATCCGGCGGGGGGAGCAGTGACGCCGCCGGCCTGAATGGACCAAGCAACGGCCCTTGA
Organism: Litorilinea aerophila; assembly: GCF_006569185.2. Classification (NCBI taxonomy): domain Bacteria; kingdom Bacillati; phylum Chloroflexota; class Caldilineae; order Caldilineales; family Caldilineaceae; genus Litorilinea; species Litorilinea aerophila. The sequence goes on from NZ_VIGC02000015.1 coordinate 96,471, forward strand.
AGCACGGGCTGATTGGATCCACAGGTTTCACAGATGGACAGAGATTTTTCGGAGAAAAGAGTGTGAGTTGGATTTAAGAAGGGAGAAGCGGTGGCTCAAGATCCCCGTTTGCAGGCGCTACTGAATATTTTTGATACCCTGTTTCTGGTGCTGGAGCGGCCGGTGGTCCAGCGACAGCTATTGGCCTTCGTGCTGGTGGTGCTGGTCGCCTGGTACCTCCCCCACCTGCTGAGCCGAATCCTGGCCAGGCTGGCGCCGGCCAAGCCCCGTGCCCCGGCGGCCAGTCGATGGCGGCGCTGGCAGCGCCGCATCTTGCGCTGGGCCCAGGCCGTCCAGTACACCTTCTTCCCGCTGCTGGGCCTCTTGCTGGGCCGGCTCACCATCGACTTCTTCGATGCCAACGGCTGGCGCAACGGGCTCATCGAGCTGTTGCTGCCCCTGTTCTGGCTCCTGCTGGCCTATCGCATCCTGGCAGGCCTGCTCCACGCCGTCCTGACGCCGGAAAACGCCCGGCTCTACAACCGACGTTTCCTGGGCCCGGTCTTTCTCATCCTGGTGCTGGGCATCCTCTCCAGCCGTCTCTCCGGGACCTTCCCCATTGGGGAGATCGAGCTGATCAACCTGCTGGAGACGCCCATCACCCTCACCTCCCTCTTCCGGGCGGCCGTGGTGCTCTACCTTTTCATCGCCCTGGCCTGGATCAGCCGGGACCTGCTCAACCGCTACCTGGCCAGCCGGCCGGATGCGGACATGGGCGCGGCCAGCACCATCATGATCGTCAGCTACTACACCATCGTGGGCCTGGGCATCCTGACGTCCCTGAGCGCGCTGGGATTCAATCTCTCGGCCCTGACCATCATCTTCGGTGGCCTTTCGGTGGGCATCGGTTTTGGCCTGCAGGAGCTGGTGGCCAACTTCATCAGCGGCATCCTGCTTCTCTTCGAGCAGTCCCTGCGCCCGGGTGACGTGATCGAAGTCAGCGGCCAGCGAGGTACGGTTAACCAGCTCCGCATGCGGGCCACCGTGCTGCGCACCATCGACAACGTGGAGATCTTTGTGCCCAACAAGACCCTGCTCACCTCGTCCGTCTCCACCTACACCCACACCGACCGGATCGTGCGCCGGATCATTCCCGTGGGTGTCAGCTACAGCAGCGACCCAACTCAGGTACGGGACATCCTGTTACGCATCGCCCAGAACCACGGCCTGGTCCTGAAAAACCCGGAGCCGGTGGTCTACTTCACCAACTTTGGCGAATCCAGCCTGGACTTCGAGCTGGCCGTGTGGGTGGAATCCCAGAACATGTTGAACGTCCTGAGCGACCTGCGCTTCATGATCTGGCGGGAGTTCGAAAAGAATCAGATCGAGATCCCCTTCCCCCAGCGGGATCTGCACCTGCGCAGCGGCATCCCCTGGGAGGCCCTCGCCGGGAAGCGCCCCCAGGAGGCCCCCCCACCCGACGGCGAAGAGGAGCAGACGGGGCCGGCCAAGCCCAAGCTGCCCAAGGACACCAAGCCAGAGCTGAGCCAGGGTGGGCAAAAGCGAGGCGGGTCCGACGCCCCGGCGGGGAAGCCGGCCGAGGCCGAAACCCGGCCCACGCCCCCGTAGGGCCACCGTTTCATTCAATGTGGACAAAAAATACTCTTCCGGGTTTGGGCAAAAATCGGCTTGTCTCCCCTGGCAATCCCTGCTATGATCCCGGCGGGCACGGCAGGAGAGCCTGCCGCGCCGGGTAGCACTGATAGGCGACCGATTCCCGCCACAGATGGGAGGCTCATCTCCCAAATGGGTGCGAACCTGTTCGGTTCCCTGCGAAACCGGGGCGGGTAGCGCACATTGGTGGCAGATGAGCCGATGGCATTGTGTCACGACGGAATGAGGGAGAACATGATCAAGCGTGAACCGGTGAAGAACAGCGACCAGGTAAAAGTAACCTTCGTGGTTCCCCACGACCCCGCTCAGGGAGCCATCTACGTCGTCGGCGACTTCAACGACTGGGACACCACGGCCAACCGCCTGATCCGACGCAGCAACAACACCCGCAGCGTGGCCCTGCGCCTGCCCACGGGCCAACGCTTTGCGTTTCGATACTACAGCGAAGATGGTCAGTGGTTCAATGAACCGGACGCCGACGCCACAGAACCCAACGAATACGGCAGCGTCAACTCCATCCTGCTGACCTGAAGCACCTGATACAAGGCCCGGCCATCCAACCCAGACCAGGGGGAAAAATGACTCCCCGGCAAAAAGGGCATTTTTGAACGCAAAGGCGCAAGGGCGGAAAGAAGCGCAGGAGAGAATCACTCGAATCAGCGTTCATCTGCGTGGCTCAGCGTCCTCATTTGACCTTTGTGCAGTAGAGCCCAAAATAGTCCCGGAAAAACCGGAAAAAGAGGTCACGGCCATGCCCTTCGATCCCTCTGTATTGCGCCCCAATCCAGAGCTCCGCGCGACTATCCTGCAGATCCTGGAAGCGGGGCTCAAGGCCGTCGATCCGGCCGCGGCCACCCGGCGATTCCTGCAACGGGAGGGCCACCGCCTCACCGTGGCCGGCCGCACCTACGACCTGGACCGGTACCGCCACATCTACGTCATCGGCGCGGGCAAAGCCGGCGCGCCCATGGCCCAGGCTGTGGAAGCGGTGTTGGGGGACAGGCTGACAGGTGGCCTGGTGGTGGTCAAGACCGGCCACGCCGGCCCGACCCACACGGTGGAGCTGGTGGAGGCCAGCCATCCCCGCCCGGACGAGGCCGGCGTGGAAGCGGGCCGGCGCATCCTGGAGCTGGCCCAATCAGCCGGCGAAGAGGACCTGGTCATCGCGCTGCTTTCGGGCGGCGGGTCTGCCCTGCTGGTGGCCCCCGCGGAAGGGCTGACCCTGGCCGACATTCAGGCCATGACCGATGCCCTGCTGGCCTGTGGCGCCACCATCAACGAGATCAACTGCCTGCGCAAACACTGCAGCGCCGTCAAAGGCGGCCAGCTGGCCCGGGCCGTCTACCCGGCCACCCTGGTCACCCTGGCTTTGAGTGATGTGGTGGGCAGTCCCCTAGACGTCATCGCCAGCGGACCCACCGTGCCGGACAGCAGCACCTGGGCCGACGCCTGGGCCATTGTGGAGCGCTACGAGCTGGCCCAAAAGCTCCCCCGGCCGATCCTGGCCCGGCTGGAGGCCGGTCTGGCCGGCCAGATCCCAGACACGCCCAAGCCCGGTGATGCCGTCTTTGAGCGCTGCCAGACTGTGGTGGTGGCGGACAACCGCACCGCAGCCCTGGCGGCCCGAGCCCAGGCCCAGGCCTTGGGCTTCCACACCCTCCTGCTCAGCACCTTCGTGGAAGGGGAAGCGGCCCAGGTGGCCCGGGTGGTGGCCGCGCTGGGCAAGGAGATCCGCGCCAGCGGCGAGCCGGTCCAGCCGCCCGCCTGCCTCATCCTGGGCGGTGAGACCACCGTCACCCTGGGGCCGGAGCCGGGCCAGGGCGGGCGGAACCAGGAGCTGGCCCTGGCTGCGGCCGTGGCCCTGGCCGGCACCCAGGGCATCACGGTGGTCTCCCTGGCCACCGACGGCACCGATGGTCCCACCGACAGCGCCGGCGGCCTGGCCGATGGCGCCACCGTGGCCCGGGGCCGCGCCGCCGGCCTGGACGCGGAGGCCCATCTGCGCCGCCATGATGCCTACCCCTTCCTGGCAGCCACAGATGACCTGTTGCGCTCTGGGCCCACCCAGACCAACGTCAACGACCTGATCTTTGTTTTTGTCACGGGGTAGCGTCTACAAAAAGGGGAGGTCGGTTCTCGTAGGTGCGGTCTCTGGCCGCACGGTTTCGCCGGGCCCGGGCGGGTGAAGGGGTAGCCAGGTTTCGTAGGGATGGGACCCCGTGCCCCCCGATGGCGCCGGCGCCCCCCAGATCCGGCCACCTCCGGCGGGCCGGAGACCCGCCCTACGTTTCCGTGGCATCCAATCGGGACGGATGGCCCCCCCGTGCCGTAGGTGCGGTCTCTGGCCGCACGGTTTCGCCAGCCCCGGGCGGGTGAAGGGACGGCGACGGCTGGGGGACGAAAAATTTTTCACCCCCTACGTGTTGCGCCTACAGGTAGTGGACGGTGCTGGTGCCGTTGACCCGCTCCACCCGGATGAGGTGTTGGGTCGCCTGCTCGAAGGTATCGTCGTGGCTGATGACGAAGAGCTGGCGGAAGCCCCGCACCTGGAGGATCTGCTGGGCCAGGGCGGAGCGGCGGGCCTCGTCCAGGTTGGCGGTAGGCTCGTCGAAGAAGGCCACGTCAATGTTGCTCATCTCCCGCAGCAGGGCCAGGCGCACCGCCAGGGCCGCGCTCATCTGCTCGCCGCCGGAAAGTTGGGCAAACTCCCGCTCGTGGCCGTCCACCTCCAGGGTGATGCCGTAGTCCTTGGTCCAGGCCAGGTGGCGGGTGTAGTCCTGCATGATCTCCCCGAAGATCTGGGCCGCGCCCTCCCCGATCTGGCGCACCAGGGCTTCGGTGATGAATGGCCCCGCTTCCCGCAGCAGTTTGCGCAGCGTCTCCAGGATCTCCCGCAACCTGGCCAGATGGGCCCGCCGGTCGGCTGCCTCCTGCTGCTGGGCTTCCAACGCGCGCAGTTCCTGAATCTGGGCCTCGTCGTCCGCCTGCTGTCGGGTCAGCAACTCGATGGCCGTCTGCAGGCTCCCCAGCTCTTGCCGGAGTTCCTGCTCCTCCACGCCCAGGGCTTGAAAGTGCGCTTCATCGAACTGGCTTTGCACCGCCTGAAGACGGGCAGCCGTGTCCGCCCGCTCTGCCAAAAGGCGCTCTCGGGTTTCTTCCAGCGCCTGGATCTGGGCCTGGCGTTCCTCCACCTGTTGCGCCAGCCTGCGATTGGCCAATACCACCTCGTATGCGGCCGCGAACGTCCGCAACTGGGCCGCCACTTCTGCCAGGGCGTCATCCAGACCGGCGAACGCCTGGAGTTGGGCCTCCAGGTCCGCCAGCTCCTGTTGCCGGGCCGCAAGCTGCTCTGACACCGTTGCCAGGTCCCGGGCCACCTGATCGGCCCGGGCTGCCTGGGAGGCAGCCACAGCCTGGCGCTGGCGGGGATCGCCCAGGGCCTGCAGCTCTGCCGTCAGGGCTTCCACCTGGTCGGCCGCCTGGGCCAGTTCAGTCACCCGGGCCTGGGCCGTGGCGACTGCCTCCTGGCCGGCCTGGATCTCCTGTTGCACTTCGGCCAGTTCGGCCGGCCTGGGCAGGCGTTGGAGGGCTTCCTGGAGCTGGCGCAGCCGGGCCTCCTCGGCCTGAAGCGTTTGCCGGGCGTCCCGCCCCTGCTGCTGCAGCCGGGAATACTCCTGGCGCAGGCTATCCAGCCGGGCCTGGTTGCGGCTCAGGAGCTGCTCCCGGTGCTCGGGGGTCAGCGGCTGTTCACAGACGGGACAGCGGGCTGTGGAAGCCTCGGCCAGGGCCTCGTTCTGGCGGCGGATGGGGTCGGCCTCGGCCTGGCAGCGGGCTTGCTCCTGGCGGATCTCATCCAGCTGCTGGCGAAGGGCTTCCAGCCGGGCCTCCAACTCCCGCCGTTGCTCCTCCAGGGCTTGGGCCTGGGCCAGTTGTTGCTCCAGTGCGGCGGCCCGGGCCTGGAGTCGATGGAGGCGCTCCGTCTGGCGGTCCACCTCAGCGCGGGCATCCTCCAGGCGAGCCAGTCGCTGTCGGGCGGCTGCCAGGGCTTCCTCCAGGGCGGTCTGCCGGGCGACGGGTTCCTGCAGGGCGGCCAGGGTGGCCTGGGCCTCGGCGATGGTCTCCTGTTCCTGCTGCAACAGTTGCAGGCGCACCGCCAGCTGGCCGCGGAGATTTTCCAGCCGGGCACAGCGATCTCGCAGGGCCTGGCGGGCCTGCACCTGGGCTTCCAACTCCTGCTGGTGGGCCTGGGCAGCCAGGTAGCGGTCGTGGTCGGCCTGGTGAGTCTGCACCAGGGTCCGGGCGGCCTCAGCTTCAGCGTGGGCCTGGCGGGCCCCGGCCAGCTGTTCTTCCACACCCTGCAGGCGTTGCTCCGCCTGGGCCAGCTGCTGCTGGAGGCCAGTCAGCTCATGGCGCACGGCCTCCAGCCCGGCCCGCTGGGCAACCACCGTTTCCAGCCGGGCCTGGGCCTCCGCCAGGCGCTGTTGCCGCTGCTGGATCTCCTGGCGCCGTTGGGCCATGGCCTCCGTCAGCGCCGGCAGCCGGGCAAGCTGGCTCTCCAGCCCGGCCAGGGTGACATCCAACTCGGACATGCGTTGCCCCAGCCGCTGGAGGGGCTCCAGCAGCCGTTCGAAGGTGCGCTGGTACTCTTCCACCCGCAGCAAACGGTCGAAGATGCCCTTGCGCCTGGCCGGCGTCTCTAGAAAGGCGGCGGTGAAGGTGCCCTGGGAGACGCCCACCGCATCGGCGAAGAGGGACGCCAGGTCGGTGTCCCCTTCCACGCCCAGGTGGTGGCGCAGGAAGCTCAGCACGTCGGCCTTTCCCTCGCAGATGCGCGCGTCCAGCTCGGGGTCGTAGAGGTAGTGCTGTCCGCTGCTGCCACAGCGCCGGACCACCTGGTAGACGCGCTCGTCCACGTCGCTGCGGAAGGTGACTGTGACGGAGGCGCCTTTGGCGCCCGCCCGAACGAAGTTGCTCTGGGTATAGGGCAGATAGTCGAAGAGGGCGAAGCCGATGGCTTCCAGGATGGTGCTTTTGCCGGCGCCGTTGTGGCCGACGATGGCATTGACGCCTTCGGCGAACTCTACCCGGCAATCTTCGTAGCTCTTGACGTTTTCCAGGTGCAGGGAAAGGATCTGCATAGCGGTTCAGGCGGGGTCGGGCGTGTCGGCGGCCTGGCCCTCAGGGGATGGGTCCTTGGGAGAGGGCTCGGCCGCGGGCGATTCGGCGGCCATCGTGTCCAGGAGGCGGACCCGATGCTCCAGTTCGTCCAGCAGCACGTCGGGATCCACGCCGTCCAGGGCCAGCTGCTTCAGGCTCACGGCCAGCCCTGCCCACGCTTCACTCTGGGGCTGAAAGCGGGCATCCCGGTTCAAGAGACCGGCCAGAACCTGCCGCTCCAGCTCGGCCCGTCCCAGCCCTTCGGTCGGCGCCACCCCATACTCGGCCCCGCGGGTGGTATTGCGCAGCAACACTTTCAGGGGCGAGAGGGTTTCGTGGACCATGGATTCCAGGCGGGCCAGGTCCAGCGCGGCGTGGTCGAAGGGAAGCACGCCGGTGAGCAAGAATTCCACCACCGGCTGTGGGCTGCCGGGAGTCAGGTCGCGCGCTTTGCGGGCCAGCAGCTCCTGGCAATGGTCCATCAGGGCCTCGGGGGTAGTGTGGAGGTCCGCCTTGACGGTCAGGCGCAGGAAGGGGCGGCGGGGGTTGGCGCAGAGCCGGGCCTGGTGTTTGGGCCCCTCCGTCTGCTTTGTGTTCACATCCACCAGGTAGTACCCCCGCTCCGGCCAGGCGGCCTCCGCCACGGAACAGGTCTCCGGGCTGCCGGGGTTGTAGATCCAGTCGTCAAAATCGAAGGGCTTGTGGATGTGCCCCAGGGCCAGGTAATCCACATGGGGGCGCAGGACGGACCACTGGCGGACGCTGAGGCCACCTGCCTGGTTGGCCAGCACCCCTTCCACGCCGGCGTGGGCCACAAAGATGGTGTACTCCACACCGTCAGATGGTGCAGCGGCCAGGGCTTCGGCGTAGCTTTCCACCGCCCGGGCCGTGCTGGCGCCGCAGTAGCCCAGGCCGTAGACCCGCACCCCCGGCACCGGGTCGAAGTAGGCGCCGTGGCGGCTGGTATAGGGCTTCAGCCGGACGGCTCCCTCGCTGAATTCGGGTGTGAGCAGGATCAGGAGCTCCCGGAGGGCAAGGAACTCCATCCAGCCGATGTGCTCCTGGAAATAGGCCCGCTCGTGGTTTCCCTCCACAGCAATACACGGGATATTGGCAGCGGCCAGCCGTTCCAACCCGCGCATGGCCTGGTTCAGGGTGAGGGCATCGATGGCGCGCTTCTGGAAGAGGTCGCCGGCGAGGATGACGAAGTCCACCTCTTCGGCCACAGCCGTATCGATGATGGAGAAGAAGGCCCGGGCGAAGTCGTTGTAGCGATCCCGGCTGTTGTACTGCCAGTAGCCCAGGTGACAGTCGGCAAAGTGGAGAAAGCGGGTCTGCATAGCTGGTGCGTCTAGTCCTCGTCTACCAGAACGATGCTCAGGACCGTGCTCACCACACTGATGACGATGCCGCCCAGCAGCGCCGGCACGAATCCCTGGACCACAAAACGCCCGCCGGAGAGGTAGCTGGTCAGCATCAACATCAGGGCGTTGACCACAAAGGTAAAGAGGCCCAGGGTGAGCAGGTAGAAGGGACAGGTGAACAGGGCCACGATAGGTTTGATGAGGGCGTTGACCAGGCCGAAGATCAGGGCCACGATCAACAGGCTGACGGCGTCGCTTTCCACAGCGATGCCGCTGACCAGGCGAGCCGCCACCCACAGGGCCGCCGCATTGATGACGAGCCGGAGGACCAGACGGGACATGGGATGACTCCTTCCATAGGCCGCAGCAGGGCAACCACGTTGAACTGACTTGGGCCATGGCGCCAAAGGCAGCGCGCCAGGGCTGCGCATGTTCGTACAGCGATGTAACCGGCCATCCCGGCTCGTCTAGGGAGCGGATGGGGCCGATGGGGTGATCGGCGCCCCGTCGATGCGGCGCCGCATGGTGAGCAGGGTCTGCTGGCGTCGAAAGCCAAAGCTTTCACAGACGGCCAGGGCCGCCTCGTGCTCCTTGTTCAGGCTGATCTTCACCGGCCATTTGGGATAGGCCTGCAGGGTGGCCAGGGCCCATTGGAGCATGGGCTGTTCGTAGCGGCCATAGTTTTCCGGCCGGGCCCACAGGTTGATGGTATGGGTCCCGCGCCACCGTTGGGCGGTCAGGATCAGGGCCGCCTCAAAGCGGCGGGTGGTCTGGATGGAGCGCCGATAGATGCGTTGGCGGCCCAGGGTTCGCCACAGCCACTCCAGGAACAGTTGCTCCAGGTTGGGCTGGAAGTCGCTACGGCGCAGGGCACGCCACCACTGGGCCTGACCGTTGAGCTGATGGCTGGCCAGCTCGAAAAGGGGTTGCCAGTGATGGGCGGAAAACGCGCGGAAGTTGGGAATTGGCTCCGGGAAGGGAACCGGCGGCACCCGGTCCAGGCGGAGTTCCACCGTACCGCCCACCTCCTCGAAGCCCAGGTGTTCGTAGAGGGTGCGGGCCACCTGGTTTTGTTCATACACCTGAAGGACGGCCCACTGGCCACCGCACTCGGCGATGTGGTCCAGGGCCCGCTGCATGAGTCTGCGGGCAATCCCGCGGCCACGGAATTGGGGCGAGACGGCCACGTTGGCGATCTGCCATCGGTTGCCGTAGCGGTCGGCCCGCTGCACGGTGACGTTGCCCACGATCCGGCCCCTCTCCAGCCAGACGAAGCCGCCGAAGAGGTCGTCGAACTCGCCCGTGCTGCGGCTCAGGAGCTTCAGCAGGCCACTCACATGGCTCATGATGCGCATCTCGCGCAGGGCCGCCAGCCCCCGGGGATCCAGCTCGTCGGTGAAGGCGTCGGCAATCAGCTCGGCCACGGGGCGCAGGTCCCGGCCGATGTCGAAGGGACGAATGCCCGTCTGGAGCTCCTTTTGGAAACAGCCGGGGGCAGCGTTGATGGCCGTCATATCATATCCGTCAAGAAAATCTGCTCTGAACCAGGATAGTGGCCCGCCCTCTGGGGGAACGGACGCCGGAGTGTGCCGGCGTCAGGCAGCCACCCGCACCAGCGCTGGCCGCAAGACCCGGCCCTTGTACTCATAGCCGGCCCGGACGACCTCGATAATGTGGCCACTCTCCACGGTGTCCGAGGGCTCGCTGCTGATGGCCTCGTGACGGTTGGGATCAAAGGGGCCGCCATCGGCCACCACGGTGACCCCCTCATCCTGCAGGATGGAGAGCAGCTTCTTTTGAATCTGGCGGAAGCCTTCCAGCCACGCCTGTTGGGCTTCGACCGTGGCCGCCTGCCCACCCTCCAGGGTAGCGGATGCGTTCTGGAAGGCCAGGTCGAAGTCGTCCAGAATGGGCAGGAGGCGCTTGATCAGGTTGGCGTTGGCCCGTTCGATCTCGTCGGCCAGCTGCTTTTCCTGGCGACGGCGGCTGTTCTGGAATTCTGCCACCGTCCGCTGCAACTGGTCCAGATACTCGTCGGCCCGGGCCTGGACGGTGGCCAGCTCTTCCCGCAGGCGCGCCACTTCGTCCCCTTCCGCTTCGGCGGAGGTGCCGTCGGAGCCGATGGTGGACTCGGCCACAGGCGCAGGGAGGGCCTCTTCGCCTTCCCCTTCACGCCCCTGGACCTGGGCCTCCTCCTGGCCGAGGCCGTTCCCCCCCGCGGAAGCCTCCGACGGGGCATTGCCCTGTGCCATGGGCTCTTCGGCCCCTGGGGCACCAGCCGTCGGCTTGCCGTTCTCGTTCTGTTCTGTCCAGTTTTTCTCTGCCATATTTTGTCCGGTCATCTTTTCGTTTGTTTGATAATTGCCCGTCTGGTTCCTGGTGTCCATGTCCATCCCATCCATGACAACCATCTCCAGGTCAATCCCAGAGCCAATCCCAGGTAGGGGACCATGTCACAGTCGGAACCTCCCGAGCAGACGGTGCCCCTCCTGGGATTTCACCCCCAATGGGGGACACATCCACCAAGTCCTCTATCACCAAGTCCTCTATGAAGACCTCTGCCAGATCAATGTCAGATCGACGCTAGATCTGTGTTTGAAGTGTGTATAACCTGTGTATGCGCTGGCCAGATGTCGCCGTCCCTTCGCCCGCCTGGGTGTGGCACCATCGGGCGGGTCCGTGAGCCGCTCCTAGCCTCCCGCTAGGACGAAGGGCCGTAGATCTCCTCCACGATCTCGCTCATCAGGGTGGCCACGAATCGGACCGCGCCGATGGTGCGGCCATAGGACATGCGCAGGGGGCCGATCACCCCCAGCACGCCGGTCGCCCGGTCGTTGACGCCGTAGCGCCCCAGTACCAGGCTGATGTCCCGCAGTTGGGCAAAGCGTCCATCGCCGGAGATGACCACATGGATGTCGGCATTGTCGTCGCCGTATTCATCCATGATCTGCTCCAGCCAGGAGCGCTCTTCCAGCACGTGGACAATGCGCCGGGCATTCTCCCCTTCAGCAAATTCGGGTGCCTCCAGCACCTGGACCAGGCCGTCCCGGTAGATTTCACCATCGATCTGGCGGTCGATGCGCTGCATGATGTCCCGCACCAGGAGCGCGACCTGCTGGGCAAAGGGGGTCAGGCTGGCGTACCGCTCGCCAATGGCCTGGACATTGGCCCCGGCCAACTGGTCGTTGAGCTCGTTGCTGATGCGGCTCAGCTCGTGCTGTTCCATGGGCTCGTCCAGGTCCAGCAGTTGCTGCTTCACCGTGCCTTCCTGCAGGACCAGGATCAGGAGCACCTTGGTGCCGTGGATGGCCACCAGCTCCAGGTGTTTGTAGCGGCTATTGCTGGCCCGGGGTGCGGTGGCCACGGCCGCGTTTTGGGCGGTGCGCGCCAGCACGGCCGTACTCAGGCGCAGCCACTGGTCCAGATCCTGGCGCACCTGCCGGAACTGGATGCGGATGTTGCGCCGCTCCGCCGATGGTAGCTCCGGGTCGAACATCAGGTTGTGCACGAAGAACCGGTAGCCGGCATCGGTGGGAATGCGCCCGGCGCTGGTGTGGGGATGGGTCAGGAGCCCTTCCCGCTCCAGCGCGGCCAGGTCGTTGCGGATCGTCGCCGAGCTGACGCCCAAATCGTAATTCTGGGCGATGGTGTTGCTGCCCACTGGCTGAGCCGAGCGGCAGTATTCCTGAACGACGATGCGCAACAGCTCCCGCTGGCGCTCGGTTAAACGGTCCGCATCCATTGTGGTTGGTTGTAACTCCTTGCCGGCATGCTCGGCCGGTTCGCGTCCCCGTCTCATTCTGTGACTCTAACGGCAAAAACCACAGATTCAGTCTTTCGCGATGGTTACCCATTGGCGGAGTGAGCATTCTCAGGTGCCGACTCCGCGTCGAAACCGTGAACGAGTCGAAATCGTGAACGACTGAAACTAGCCTCAGGCCACCAGTACAGTCTGGCGTAAGGACCACGGCAGAAATTCCGGGTGCCCTTTGGGCGCACTCCCTCTGGTGGAAACGCTCGGCAAATTTCTGCCGGGATCGACTAGCACTCCAACAGACCGAGTGCTAAAACTTCTCCTTTTTTAATCATATCACTTGCCACGCGCGCATGTCAAAGGATGGCGCGCCACGGGTATGTCCCCAGTCATCTGGCGGATGGATGGACCACGGTTGAATGGGGTCCTACCCGACGGAGAGGATGGCCTGGGAATGGCCGGGGAAGGCTCGAGTCAAAACGCAGGGGTCAGTAGGCGTTCCGGTCGGTATTCAAGATCCACTGGATCACGGTCCGGATCAGGATTTTGATGTCCAGGGCCAGGGACCAGTTCTCGATGTACCAGAGGTCGTACTTGGTCCGCTCCAGAATCGAGGTATCCCCGCGGAGGCCATTGACCTGGGCCCAGCCGGTCATGCCGGCCTTCTCCCGGTGGCGATCCATGTAGCGGGGGATGCTCTGGCGGAACTGCTCCACGTAGACCGGGCGCTCCGGCCGGGGGCCCACCAGGCTCATGTCGCCGATGAGGACGTTGATGAGTTGGGGCAATTCGTCGATGTTGAAGCGCCGCATGATGGTGCCCAGCTTGGTGCGCCGGGGATCGTCCGGCGTCGTCCATCCAGGCCCATTGGCCTCGGCGTCCTGGCGCATGGAGCGGAACTTGATCATCTTGAAGGGCTTGGCATCCAGCCCCATGCGCTCCTGGATGTAGAAGACCGGCCCGGGGCTATCCAGCTTGATGAGCAGCGCGGTGAGAAGGAGGAAGGGGCTCAACAGGACCAGGCCCACGGCGCTGACCACGATGTCCATGCCCCGCTTCAGGGTCAACTTCCAACCCTGCAGCGCCACATCCCGGATGGTGAGCAGGGGCAGGCCGCCCAGATCGCCGATGTTGACTTCGCTGGCCATGATCTGGAAGACGTCCGGGAAGACGCGGATGCCCACCTTCTCCCGCTCGCAGAGGCTGATGATGCCCACCAGTTCCTGGTGGCTGGCTTCGGGCAGCCCCACGATCACCTCATCCACGTTGTAACGTTCGATGATCCAGGGCGTGTCGATGATGTTGCCCAGCACAGGCACGCCCAGGATGGTCTGGTGGCGCTCTTCCGGTCCGTTGGTGACGATGCCCACCACCTGATAGCCCAGCTTCTTGTTCTGGATGAGCTTTTGCAGCAGCATGCGGCCCACTTCGCCGCTGCCGATGATGAGCACCCGGTCGTCGCCGATGCCCCGGGCCTGGGCCCGCCACTGAACCTGGGCGTGGAGGGTGCGTACCAGGGTCATGGCGAGGATGTTGATGCCCAGGGCGTAGGCGATGAAGGAGCGGTGGTACTCAAAGTCCCGCAGCCCCAGGGTCAACAGGGCTACGGTGATGAGGGTGGTGAAAACGTTGTAGAGGAAGATCTTGATGAATTCGTCCAGGTGGCTGATCAGCCGGCGGCGCTGATACATGCGCTGCCAGAAGAAGGTGATGACCATCACCACCGAGTAGACAGTGGGCAGGGGCCAGAATTCCAGAAAGGGGCCGATGATGACGTCTGGATTCCGGTCCAGCAGGGTGTGGGCCAGGAAAAAAGAAAGCCAGGTGCAAGCCAGGTCCAGGATCACCAGCGCCAGGACAAAGAAAAACTGCGGCCGCTTCATCAGGAGAGGCCGCTGCCCTCGCCGGGCTCGATATTCCTCGTAGCTGGTAACCTCAGTAAGACTTTGCTGCATACGAGCGTACGCTAACCGTTAAACCCGTGTATCGCGAAATCTGCCGGCATCCATCAGCCCGAAGCGGGGCGTCGACAGAAGCGCCACAGATGGAGGGCCATGTCCAGCCCCCCCTTGACCACCACGCCCCAGAGGATCAACTTATCCAGCAGCCACGGGGTTTCGGCGCGGTAATGCTTGTCGTAAAAGATCCACATGGCCTCGTAGAAATCGACCCGAGACTTGCCGCTCTGGCGGCTGGAAGCCTCTTTGACGTGGGTGATTTCCACCTGGCCGTTGTACCAGACCTCCCAGCCCGCGTCTTTGATCCGCTTGGCCCAGTCCAGGTCCTCGCCGTACATAAAGAACGCCTCGTCCAGCAGCCCCGCCTGCAGGATGGCTTCCCGGCGAATCTGCATGTATGCGCCCACCACCGAATCCACGGGGTAGACGCCATCCTCCGGCAGGTACTCCAGGTTGTAGGCGTTGAAGCGGCGGCTTTTGGGAAAGAGTCGGCTCAGGCCAACCTGGCGGTAAAAGCTGACCCGGGGCGTGGGGAAGCTGCGCCGGCAGGCCCGATCCAGGCTGCCGTCCGGCCGGCGCACCCGGGGACCGGCCACCCCCACCCGGGGGTTGGCCTCCATGAAGGCCATCATCTCGGCCAGGGCCGTGGGTGGCAGCACCGTGTCCGGATTCAACAACAACACGTAGCGGGGCAACAAGGCCGGATCCGCCGGTGCTGCGCCATTGCTCTCCTGGGCAAAGCCCAGAGCCCGCAGGGCCACGTTGTTGCCGGCGCTGTACCCCACGTTGACCCCGTTGACCATCAGCCGGGCCTGGGGGAACTCGGCACGCACCATCTCGGCACTGCCGTCGGTGCTGGCGTTGTCTACCACAATCACCTGGTAGCGGAAGTCCACCTGGCTGGCAAACACGGAGCGCAGGCAATGGCGTAGCAGCTCTACCGTATTGTAGTTCAGGATGATGATGGCCAGGTCCAGCGTCCGTCGAGACTCCTGGGCCAGGTTGACGGCCTGGTGCATCTCCGCCGCCCCCGTGGACCAGGAAATGGGCCCCTGTTGGATCTGCCTCACCCCTTCCGGATAGGATTCCATGGTTTTGCCCTGTGCCGTAATCCGTGGAGTGCGCACCCCTTGTTGGGAGGTGGAGCCGGGCACGGCCGCCCTATGCGTAGCTCTTCCCCAGTGAGATGCACCCTCATCCGCGCGCAAGCGGTCGGCAGTGCAAGCGGATTGTAGCACAGGCGCATGGGGATGGTCAAAGTAACCGGGGATTCTGGCCCTGGTCCAGGGGCTCTCCGCGCTGCAAACCCTCCGCCCTGGCTGGAGCCGGAGAAAGGAACAGACAAAAAACATACAGTTTGCATACGCGAGCAAGACAAACATCTTCTACCATGGAGACCGGCAGAGGATGCCAGCCTGGATGAACCGGCCTGGCATATGGCCTGGCATATGAGGAAACGCTAAGCATCGTTTAGCCTGCAGTTAAGGAAGGCGGATCAAGAACCTGCTATAATGAATGCAGGAAACAGGGTATTCCAGCAGTGATTCCTGAAGTGGGTCCACTGCAGAAACCACAGATTTCACAGAAGGGTGTTTTTTAACGCAAAGGCGCAAGGGCGCAAAGACGCAGAGAAACTCAAGAGAGAATTCCTGGCATCAGCGTTCATCTGCGAGAGTCAGCGTCCTGTTTGACCTTGTTGCAGTCAAGACATCCGTGCAATCCGTGGCTTTTTGCAGAAGGGCCTGAAGTAGAACCTGAATTCTGGAGCAATAAGGAGAAAAGACGATGAAGCAACCCAAACTCCTGTCCAAAGCCATCTACCTGACTGCGGCGATTCTAGTTGTCGCCCTGGTCATCGCCTTTGGAGCTGGACAGTGGGTACAGCCGGGCAGCACCGTCACCGCAGCGCCGGCCTTGCAGCAGACGGTCGCCCGTGCCGTGACCGCTCCCCAGAGCCAGGCCGCCTCGGTCCTGCCGGACCAGGAGACCCTGGCCCGCCTCTACGAAACGACCGCCCCGTCGGTGGTGAACATCCGGGTTACCGTGACCGAACCAAGCGCCCAGTCTGGCGTGCCGGAGTTTCCGTTCGGCTTCCCGTTCACACCGCCTGAGACGCCTCGCCAGGCCCAGGCCGAGGGGACTGGTTTCCTCTACGACAACCAGGGGCACATCGTGACCAACAACCACGTGGTGGAAAACGCCGACTCCATCACCGTCTACTTCTACAACGGCATGTGGGCCGATGCAGAGCTGGTGGCCACCGATCCCTATGCGGACCTGGCCGTGCTCAAGGTGGACATTCCCGCCGGCCTGGACCTGCAGCCCCTGCCCCTGGCCCAGGCCGATAGCCTGAAGGTCGGCCACTACGTGGTCGCGCTGGGCAGCCCCTTTGGCCTGGAAGAGACCATGACCATGGGCATCGTCAGCGCCCTGGGCCGCAGCCTGCCCACGGGCGACAGCGGCACCGGCGGCCAGTACTCCCTGCCGGACGTGATCCAGACGGACGCGGCCATCAACCCCGGCAACTCTGGCGGCCCGCTGCTTAACCTGAACGGCGAGGTGGTGGGTGTCAACTTCGCCATCAACTCGCCCGTGCGGGCCAACTCGGGCGTGGGCTTCGCCATTCCCGTCTCGGTGGTCCAGAAGGTGGTCCCTGCCCTGATCCAGGACGGTGCCTTCAAGTACGCCTACCTGGGCATCGCCGGCCAGACCATCAACGCCGACGTGGCCAAGGAGGAGAACCTGCCCGCCAACACCCTGGGCGTCCTGGTGCAGAGCGTGGTGCGGCGCGGCCCGGCGGATGAAGCCGGCGTCCAGGAGAAGGACATCATCGTGGGCATCGGGGAACAGCCGGTGACCCGCTTCGAAGACCTGCTCAGCTACCTGTTCAACCACACCAACCCGGGTGACACCGTGCCCCTCCAGATCCTGCGCAACGGCGACGAGGTCACCCTGGAGGTTACCCTGGGCGAGCGGCCGGGCAGCGGCAGCCAGGGTCAGACGCAGACGGCCGTCTCCCTGTCCGACGCCATCGACATCGCCAAGCGGGCCCTGGAGCGCACCGGCCTGATGACCGAGTTCGACTCCGCCTCTGCGGAGCAGCAGGTCCGCAACGGCCGCACCATCTGGGTGGTCAGCCTCTCCGGCCAGGGCAAGGAAGCCATCGTGGCCGTGGACGCGGAGACGGGCGAAGTGCTGGGTCTGTCGGTCCAGTAACAGCCCCCTGAGGACCATCCGGGCCTGCCCGGGGTGGTCCCAGTCCACGAAGTGCCATCAAGCAAACAGCGGGCGATCTCGTAAATCCCGGCAGAAATTCGCCGATGGTTCCCACCAGAGGGAATGCCGCCGAATTTCTGCCGTGGTATTTACGCCAGACTGTACTGGTCGCTCGCTGTTTTGTTTGGTAAGCTTTCCTGGCCTCAGACGTTGATCCGCCGCAGCAACTCCTCGTTGGTCGGGACCTGCTCCAGCAGCTTGAGCAGCGAACTCAGGGCCACCTTGGGGGTGCCACCGGCCAACCAGCGGCGCAGCTTGGTCAACCGGGGCACCAGCTCCGGCGGGTAGAGCTGCTCGTCCTTGCGGGTGCCGCTGGCCAGTACATCCACCGCCGGGAAGAGGCGGGCTTCGGCCAGGCTGCGATCCAGCACCAGCTCGCTGTTCCCTGTGGCCTTGAACTCCTCGTAGATGTAATCATCCATGCGGGAACCGGTCTGAATCAGGGCGGTGGCGATCACGGTGACCGAGCCGCCGTTCTCGATGTTGCGGGCCAGGCCAAAGAAGCGCCGGGGGATCTCCAGCGCTGCGGCATCCACGCCACCGGAGAGGGTGCGCCGGCTGCCCGCGCCGTGGAGGTTAAAGGCCCGGGCCATGCGGGTCAGGCTGTCGATGAAGACCACCACGTTGCGGCCACATTCCAGCTCGCAGCGGATGTGGGCCAGGGCCAGCTCGGCCAGGGCCACATGTTCCCGGATGGGCTGATCGTTGGAGCTGGCCAGCACCTCGGCCGGGACGGTGCGCCGGAAGTGGGTCACCTCCTCCGGGCGCTCGTCCACCAGCAACATGATCAGCCGCGTCTCCGGGTCCACGGCGTGGATCGCCGCGGCCATCTGGGCCAGGAGGGTGGTCTTGCCTGCCTTGGGCGGCGCGGCGATCAGGGCCCGACTCCCCTTGCCGATGGGCGCGATGAGATCCACCACCCGCATGCTGATCTCCCCGCTGGCCCCCAGGTCGAAGCGCTCGTTGGGATCGATGGCCACCAGTTGTTGGAAGGGGGTGCGCTCCCGGAAGCGTTCGGGGGGCAGCCCGCAGATGCTGGTGACATCCGCCAGGACGGCCCGCCCCTTCTGGCGGCGCACAGGGCCGGCCACCGTGGCCCCTTCCACCAGTTCATAGCGGCGGATCAGGTTTGCAGGCACACGGACATCGTCTGGCCCGGGTTGAAAAGAGCGTTCGGGATCGAGCAACACACCGGCCCCCCGGGCGGCCTTCCCGAGCACGCCACTGGCTGTGGTAGGCACGATTACCCCTATCTAGTCGGCACTGTCGACGGTGGCCAGCTGGTGGAGCAGGAGGCAGTAGGCCTGCTGGCCCCGGTCAAAGCTGCTCAGACGGAAAAACTCGTTGGGCGCGTGGGCCTGTTCATCCTTCAGCCCGAAGGCAAAATTCACCGTGTAGGCGCCCAGGTGCTGCAGGAAGAGGCTGCACACCGGGATGGTGCCGCCGCTGCGAACGTAGTAGGGCTCCTTGCCGTAGAGCTGGAGGTGGACGGCCCGGGCCGCCTGGTTGCCGGGGTGGTCCACCGGCATGCGATAGGGGTCAGCCGCGCTGGCGAAGGGATGCACGTTGACCTTCACGCCGGGCGGCGTGTGCTGTTTGATATGGGCCGCGATCAGCTCCCGGATGCGGGCCGGCTGCTGATTCGCCACCAGGCGGCAGGTGATCTTGGCGTGGGCCTGGTTGGGCAGCACCGTCTTGACCCCCTCTCCCTGGAAGCCGCCCCAGATGCCGTTGACCTCCAGGGTGGGCCGGGCCCAGATGCGCTCCAGGGTGCTATAGCCGGGCTCGCCAAAGAGCTCCGTGACCCCCAGCTCCGCCTTGAACTCGGCCTCATCGAAGGGGACCTGGGCGATGAGCCGGCGGTCCTCCTCGGTGAAGACCACATCGTCGTAAAAGCCGTCCACCAGGATCTTGCCGTCTGGGCTGCGCATGGAATCCAGGATGCGCACCAGCGCGTGGATGGGGTTCTGCACCGCGCCGCCGTAGCTGCCCGAGTGCAGATCCCGCCGGGCGCCCACCACGTCGATCTGGAGCGCGCACAGCCCCCGGAAGGCCACGGAAAGGGCCGGCTGATCCTCGGACCACTGGCCGCCGTCGCTGCTCACCACCATGTCACAGGCCAGCAGCTCCCGATTTGCGGCCACGAAGGGGGGCAGATGGGGGCTGCCGATCTCCTCCTGCCCCTCGAAGAAGAACTTCACGTTGACCGGGAGCTTCCCTTCGGTCTGGAGCAGAGCCTCCACCGCCAGGATGGGGATCAGCATGTTGCCCTTGTCGTCGCTGGCGCCCCGGGCATAGACGCGGCCATTCTGGATCACCGGCTCGAAGGGCGGGTGGGTCCAGAGCTCCAGGGGATCCACCGGCTGGGTGTCGAAGTGGCCGTAGATGAGGATGGTGGGCTTGCCCGGCGCGTGGAGCCAGTCGCCGTAGACCACCGGGTGGCCTTCAGTGGGCAAGATGCGCACTCCTTCGATCCCCGCCTGGAGCATACGCTCGGCCACCCATTCGGCCGCCTCCTGCACGTCGTCCGCGTGTTCGGGCAGGCTGGAGATGCTGGGAATGCGCAGGAACTCCAGCAGCTCCTCGATGAACCGTTCCCGGTTCTGGGCCAGGTACTCTTGCCACGATGCCATGGTCAGACTCCTTTGCGGAAAGGCTACCGGGGACGTACCACCCCGGCAGCATGTGGGTTGAATTTGGGTCGAGGTATCACCAGGGTGAGGCCGGCACTTCCAGCCTGCCCCACGGGACGTCCCCAGGATTGTCCGGCTCCGTTATCCGACGTTATCCGACGCTGTGGCCCCGCTTCAACGGGTTCAGACGATGGGCTGTTCCAGGGGTTGAACCGGCTTGACGGCCCGGGTGGCGATGAAGATGGGCATGTAGTCGGACAGGGCGATGCCCGGCCAATGGTCCTCGTAGAAGCCGGTGAGGACGAAGCCTGCATCCAGCTGGCCGCCAATCTGGTCCGTCAGCGTGTGGCTGAACTCCAGGGGTTGCAGGTCATCCAGGTAGCGTTGCCGCTCCTCCGGACGAAGGCTGGTGAGGTCCGAATAGGGCAGCTGGTGGCGCACCTGCAGGATCCCCTCGTCGGCCAGGGCCTGGTCGAAGATGTAGGCGGCCGGGTTCCAGAAGCCGGCCAGGAGGGCGCCCCCAGGCCGCAACACCCGGAAAGCCTCCGCCCAGACCGGACGCACATCCGGCACGAACATGTTGGAGCAGGGATGCACGATGAGGTCAAAAGACTCGTCCGGGAAGGGGGACAGGTCGGCCATGTCGCCTTCCACCAGGCGCAGGAAAAGCCCCTCCCGCCGGGCGACCCGCCGGTCCTGGGCCAATTGCCTGGGTGAATTGTCCAGGACGGTGACGCTGGCGCCGGCGGCCGCCAGGATGGGTCCCTGCTGACCGCCGCCGGAGGCCAGGCAGAGGATCTCGCAGCCCCGCAGGTCAGCCGGGAACCAGTGTCGCGGGACCGGGCGGGTGGGCGTCAGGATGATCTGCCATTCCCCCCGGCGGGCAGCCGCGATGACCTCCGGCCCCACGGGGACGGTCCACTCGCTGCCCCGCTCCACGGCTTTATCCCAGGCCCTGCGATTGTAGGCTCGAACATCCATCTCCATGCATCTCCTGCCCTTCATTTTGCAAGAGAAGGGAAGATCAGACAAAATCTATCCGTCTTCGTGCAAGAAACCGGGAAAGGATTCGCCCATGGCGCCCAGCCACGCAACCACCCACACCATCCACCTGTTGGAGCAGGCCACGGGCATTGTGATGCCGGTCTACTTCCGACCCGATACCGACCCTGCCTTTGCCCGCTCGCTGCTGCAGGAGACCGTGGCCCTTTTCGTCCGCGAGGTGGCGAACCCGGCCCACATCTGTCTCAGCGTGGATGGACCCGGCCCGGCCGGAGAGACGGCCCATGCGGTCGCTGCGGAACTGGGCCTGCAGGTGGTTCAGGCCCCCCAGAATGGGGGCAAGCTGGCTGCCCTTCGCCGGGGGATGCAACACTTGCTCCAAAACCCGGACCTGCGTTACCTGGCCGCGGTGGATCAGGATGGGGACCACTTTGGCAACGAGCTCCTCAACTTCGTGCGCTGTGCTGAGCATGTGGCCCAGGTGCAGCAGACGGACCGGGTGCTGGTGCTGGGCAACCGCCTCTCCCGCCACCGCCCCCTGGGGTTCCTCCGGGGCGAGCAGGAGGAGCTGGCCAACCGCATGCTGGTGGATGCCCTGACCTACCATGCGGCCCGCTGCGGCCGTCCCCTGGTGTGGCAGTTCGCCGCCGTGGACGCCCCCCTGCCGGACTTCCACTCCGGCTACAAGCTCTTCAGTCGGACCACGGCAGAAGCCGTCTTTACCGCCCCGCCCAACCTGGCCGGCTGCAGCGAAACGGCCTACTATCGCCACGCGTGCGAAGCCGTGATGATCGTGGAATCCCTCCAGACGGGCGCCATCCTGGCCACGGTCAACCGCCGCACCTTCGACGAGCAGCCCACCTCCGTCTTCGCCACCATGGACCGGAGCCAGCTGGCGGCAGACATGATCATCTGGCCCTGCAAGCGCCTGGAAGTGCCCGGCCCTTTCGTGGCCCAGTGGCTGGCTAACCACCTGCCCACTCTGTTGCTGGGAACCCTGGCTCCCCAGGGGCAGGCAGAACTGCTGGCCATTCAGGAACGGGTGCTGGCCGCTTTCGGCCAGCCCATGCCAGCCGGCGACGCCATCCGCCGTCCCCGCTTCATCTAGACCCCATCTAGACCTTTATCCAGACTTTTATCCAGACCTTTTGGCGGCTGCCGTCCTCCATGTTACCATGGCGTCAGCCCGGGGCAACCCCAGACGGAGCCACACGATCTACCCACCACCCCACCCGCACGAAAGGGAGCGAATACCATGGCGCGTCCGAACATTCTTCTGATCATGGCCGACCAACACCGCTGGGATTGCGTTGGCTTCAACGGCAACCGCCAGGTTCAGACGCCCCACCTGGACAGGCTGGCCCAGGATGCGGTCAACTACCCGCAGGCCATCTGCCCCTACCCGGTCTGTACGCCGTCCCGCTACTCCCTGCTCTGTGGCCAATATGTCCACCAACACGGCGGCTGGAACAACCGCTGCACCCTGGAGGCCAACATTCCCACCTTTCCCCGCCTGCTGGCCGAACACGGCTATCGTACCAGGGCGGTGGGCAAGATGCACATGACGCCCACCTATCTGGACGTGGGCCTGCACGAGCTGGAGCTCTGCGAACAGGATGGGGATGGCCGCTTCGACGACGACTATCACCGGGAGTTGATGCGGGCCGGCCTGGTGGACGCCATCGATCTCTACGACCAGCGACGGGAGTTCCGGGTTCGAGCCCCCCAGGCGTACTGGCAAAGCTTCGGCGCGCAGCCGTCCAACCTGCCCGAGGCATGGCACTCCACCACCTGGATCGGCGAACGAGCCGTCCGCACCCTGGAGTCGTGGAGCGAAGAGGGCAACCTGCTGATCTGCAGCTTCGTGAAGCCCCATCACCCCTTTGATCCGCCGCTGCCCTGGGCCACTCTGTACGACCCGGCTGAGCTGGATCTGCTGCCCGGCTGGACCGAAGCGGTGCCGCCCGGCGATCCGGTCCAGGCCTACTTCGACAACAGCCAGTTGACCGAAGCCAGCATGCGCCAGATCATGGCCTACTACTTCGCCACCATCAGCCAGATCGACCACCAGATCGGACGCATGGTGGCGGTGTTGCGCCGCCGCCACCTCTACGACAACACCATGATCCTCTACCTGTCGGACCATGGAGAGTACATGGGTTATCGCCACATGATTCTGAAGCAGGGCCACCCCTACGAGCCCCTGGCCCGGGTTCCCCTCCTGATCAAGTATCCGGGCAATGTGGGCGGCGGCACCACCCGCGCGACCCTGGCCAACCTCATCGACGTCGCGCCCACCATCCTCCACCAGGCGGGGGTGACGACCCCGCCGGAGATGGCCGGGCTCGATCTGCAAGATCCAAACGCGGACCGGGAATACGCGTTCCTGGAGCACACCGTCGCCGGCTACTACATGGCCCGCTCCCGCACCCACAAACTGATCTGGGACCGTGACCCAAGCCGATGTCAGTTCTTCGACCTGCGCGCCGATCCCCTGGAGATGCACAACCGGATGGACGATCCGGAAGTCCAGCCGTTGATCGCCGACTTCCGGGAGGCCATTGTCCGCTGGCGGCTCTTCGACTCCCGGCCGGCGCTGCGCCTCAA
The DNA here is from genome assembly GCF_006569185.2 of Litorilinea aerophila. Taxonomy (NCBI): domain Bacteria; kingdom Bacillati; phylum Chloroflexota; class Caldilineae; order Caldilineales; family Caldilineaceae; genus Litorilinea; species Litorilinea aerophila. Next base: position 119,875 of record NZ_VIGC02000015.1, read on the forward strand.
CCCCCAGGCACGCCAGATCGAGCGCCACCCAGCCGGGCGCATCGGGGAACGAGATCTGCTGCGCATCTACTTCGAGCAGCAGGCTGCGCCGTTCCTGCAGGGTTGAGCCACGCTGCGGACGCTATTTCACCTTCCCCCGCCCCAGCACCGGCCAGATCACCTCCACCTGTTCGCCCCGATAGCCCACCAACTCGTCGTGCAGGTTGAGGGCCATCTCCTGATGCAGGGGGATAAACGTGAGGCGCTCGCCCACCCGGAAGTGGTGGGAGGAGCGGCTCACATCCACATGTCCGTGCTCCACCGACATGGCGTATATCTGAATTTCTGGATGCTCGATGCAGTGGCCGTAGGGCACAGGCGGATAGCTGGCAAAGGTCTTCATGCCGCCGTCAATGATAATGCGGCCCGGCGCTGGCGTGCTGACCACGGTGGTGATGATGCGCAGGGGGCAGCGCTCGTCGCTCAGGTCCTGGCTACTGCGCACCCGGCTCAGCCCTTCCCAGATGTACGAACCGCTGCGGGTCTCGGTGCAGCCCAGTTCCTTGGAGATGGCCTCATGGCCGGTGCCGCCGCCGCTGATGACGTGGAGGGGCAGGCCGGCCTCTTCCCACAGGGCCGCCGTCTCGTCCAGAAAGTCCTTGGCTTCGGACCGACTGGGGTAGGTCATGACACCCTGCAGGTCGATGCCGGGCAAGGCCACGATCTGGCGGGCCAGGGCCAGGGCTTCCTGGGGAGATTGGACGCCGCAGCGTTTGGCGCCGGTGTCCAGCTCGATCAGGACCCGTACGCTGCCGCCATCGCGTTGGGCGCCGTCGGAGATGCCCTGGGCGGTGGCCAGCGAGTCCACCGCCACGGTGATGGTGGCCCGCCGGGCCAGGCGCAGCAGGCGCTCCACCTTGACGGGGCCAACGATGTTGTAGGGGATGAGGATGTCCCGTACACCGGCGGCCACCATCACTTCGGCCTCGCCCACCTTCTGGCAGCAGATGCCGATGGCGCCGCTGGCCAGTTGCATATGGGCGATCTCCGGGATCTTGTGGGACTTGGTGTGGCTGCGCAGGGGGATATCCAGTTCGCGACAGTGCCGGGCCATGGCCTGGATGTTGCGCTCCAGCTTGTCCAGGTCGCAGACCACGGCCGGGGTGTCCAGGTCGTGGATGAGCATGGGTGGGTTCCTCCTATGCCGGTAAATGGTGAGGGTACAATGAGGTAGCTGATATGTTGCCTGAATCAGGGATGAAAGTAAAGTTTACATCTCTGGCTGTTGACAAACCTTTTAACCTTTTTTCCTTTTTTCCTTTTTTGCATTGCTTGACAGCCTCATATCAGTGTGCTAGAATCGCAGTCAAATGGCCTGACCATTTTTCCTATTGGACAATTAAACAGCTCCCAAAATCTATTAGTTGACCTCACTGCAAGAATACCGCAGCGAACGCCAAGTTTTTCTCTGAATACTCCCTGCATCCTCTACGTCCCGGCGGCAATAAAACGCCTTTTGCAGAGGAGTCACTGGTTGCAATTTGAAGTTAAGTTTATTTCCCCAGCTTATTGATGCTTTGGCTGGCTCCAATGGATAGGCATCTGGTGGTAAGGACTGGACCGCCCAAGCAAGTTAGGGAATGGAACGCTGTCTACTCACCTTTTGCCTGCTGGCGTAATAAGTAGATCTAAGTCTATAGTCCTCCCCATTTTTATGGGGCATCCGGGAGAACAAGAGGTGATCGACCCAGATCCTGGGGCGTGTTTGAGACGGCTTCAGCACCAAGCTCCATGCCTCCATGGACAGGCCGTACAACCCTCTATGCTTTGCTTTCTCCCCATCGACAGTCATCCTCACAACATCGCTCAGAAATCGAAACTAATTTCATTTTTCATTATCACTGCTTGAGCCTATGACTCAGAAGCCCGCCAGGTGAAATTGTTGCTACAGACGGTCTGGCGATTGCTTCCAGTTGCAGCAATCACGCCGCTTCCCAACAGCCTAGCATCGCCTGTGTAAAGAACACCCTCTGGGGCAATGTTGCTTTAACCTACCCAAATACTACCGGTTATCTGCTGCTTCCTCAAAGTGGGAGCAGCAGATAACCGGTACCTGGGGTTTATCTCTTTTGCTGCTGCCCTTCCCTTAATTGAAATGAGATGTCAACGGAACCTAAACATACGCTATGATGAAGGAGAATTAGAGATGAGCGAGCAATACCCGATGAGCCGTCGTTCCTTTCTTAAGGGGGTAGTCGCTGTCGCCGGTGGGCTGACCGCGCAGGCAATGGTCGCAGCTTGTACACCGGCTCCTGCCCCTAATGCTTCCGTTGCAGGCGAAGCACCAGCCAACCAACAACCCGCCGAACTCTCCTTCATGACCTGGTGGTTGCCTCCACTCGTTATAGGCACAGCGGTGGAGAACGCTGTCAATGCATTCAATCAGAATCATCCCGACATCCAAGTTCAGATCGAACCTAACCCTGGTAGTCCTGACGCGCAATTGCAAAAATGGCAAACCTTGCTCGCTGCTGGAAATCCTCCGGATATGACCTTAATGCGGCCTCACTATCACAGTGCATTCGCATCCCGGGGTGCATTTCTGCAGATTGACGAGTTATTAGATGGTGCCGCAGAGGTGCAGCGGGAAGATTTCTGGCCGCAAACCTTAGATCGCCTCTCGTGGAACGGCAAACTCTGGGGATTGCCCGCCGAGATCTGGTTTTCATTCGTTTTCCTGAATCTCGACATGTTTAAAGAGGCCGGAGTGGAGTTTCCGAACGATGACTGGACCTGGGATGATTATCTGAACATTGCCACCCAACTCACCTCAGGCGAAGGAGTCAACCGACGCTTTGGCACTTCTTCTCTAGATCCATGGTGGGTTCAGATGGTGCGGGCCTGGGGAGGCGAGGTACTGGACGAAACGGAGACATCTTGTCTGGTGGATGTGTCTCCAGCTCCAGAAGCCATTCAATGGACGGCAGATCTAATTAACGTGCATAAAGTAGCGCCAAGCGCTGAAAATCTGGCCGATCAGAATGTTTCATCTCTCTTCGAAACAGGGCGCATCGGCATGCATGAATCGGCAAATTGGTATTTGAGTGAGGCCATGAACAAGTTCAAGGGCGAGTGGGGAATCGCCCCCAACCCCATTGGTCCCAATGGTCGCCAATCCATCGTACAAGGTGCCAACTACGCTATCTTTAAACAGACCAACTATCCAGATGCAGCTTGGACGCTGATGCTCGACATGTCAGTCGGTAATGGCCAGCAGATCCTGCTTAAGGAGACGGGCATTTTTCCGACAGTTCGTACCCTGGCCACTCTAGATTATCTCCCCAACTACGAACAGCGTTGGATCGACGTCAGCCTGATGTCTGCCGAGGTCGCCCGCCCTGATCACTTTGTCCCCAAATACGTGGAATGGTCCACTGCGGCCCGCAAGGAATTAGACGAAGTCTGGGTGGGTCGTAAGACGGCTAAGGAGGCGGCGGAAGCGATGTGTCCCGTTATTAACGAAATCTTGGCGGCAGAATCATGATCAGCGATGCACTTCGGCGTGCGGGATTCATGGGTACCAGACCTCGAGGCCGCCTCGCACGCCGCGAAAATCTGGAAGGCTGGCTTTTCGCCAGCCCCTGGATTCTTGGCTTTCTCATCTTTACGTTGGGCCCGATGGTGGCCTCAGCTGCACTCTCATTTGCCCAGTGGGATATTGTGACACCGCCAAAGTGGATAGGTTTCGATAACTTCGAGCGCTTGGGCACAGACGCTAGTGCACTCCATGCGCTGAAAGTGACAACAGTCTATGCCGTAGTTAGTGTGCCCCTACAGATCGTCTTGGGCGTTATTCTGGCATTACTACTCAACGCTAAGATCTCCGGTCTTCGTATCTATCGTACAATCTACTACCTGCCGGCGGTGCTTTCCGGCGTGGCCGTGGCTCTGCTCTGGCGCTGGATCTTCTCGAAAGAGTTTGGCCTATTAAACTTAGGTCTGAGCTTTCTAGGTATCGAAGGACCAGGATGGCTTACCGATCCCGACTGGGCACTCTGGGCGCTGATTCTCATGAGCCTCTGGGGGGTCGGTGACAGCATGGTTATCTATCTGGCCGGCCTTCAGGGCATCCCTACCGAACTCTATGAAGCCGCAGAGGTAGATGGAGCTAATATAATACGACGTTTCTTCAACATCACCCTGCCCCTCCTGACCCCTGTGCTGTTTTTCCAACTCATCATTGGTATCATTCGCTCGCTTCAGGTCTTTGTCCAGGCCTTTATCATGACCGATGGCGGCCCAGCGGATGCTACCCTCTTCTACGTGTTGTACCTCTACCGTAATGCTTTTCTTTACTTTCGCATGGGATATGCCTCGCTGCTTGCCTGGGTGCTCTTTGTATACGTCCTGCTATTGACGTTGCTTGTTTTCCGCAGCGCACGGTTCTGGGTCTACTACGAATCAGAGGCAAGGAGTAGATAACGAGCATGGTATCGCAGGAACAGACGATCTCGTCACAGCAAACTGCGGCCGCTGTCGGACGACGACGGATCAGCCTGCGGCGGCGCCTGCGCGAGTCCGGCCTTGCATTGATGATCCATCTCATCCTCATCCCAATGGCAGTACTCTTTCTCTTGCCGTTGGCCTGGATGTTGTCTACATCTCTCAAAGACGCGTCCGGGGTCTTTGCATTTCCACCCCAATGGATCCCCGATCTAATCCGGTGGGAAAATTACGGTCTGGCCATGAGCGTACTGCCTTTTGGTCGCTTTTTCATGAATACCTCAATCATTACTTTCACGGCCATGTTTGGACAATTGCTCTCATGTTCTCTGGTCGCCTTTGCTTTCGCTCGACTGCGTTGGTCGGGACGCCACGTATTGTTCATCATAGTTCTATCAACTATGATGCTACCCAACCAGGTGACCCTCATCCCCACCTTTCTACTTTTCCGCCAACTCGGTTGGTTAGACACCTTTCTCCCCATGATTGTACCGGCCTTCTTTGGTGGCGGTCCGTTTCTTATTTTTTTGATGCGGCAGTTCTTCATGACGTTGCCCACAGAACTAGACGACGCAGCCCGAATCGACGGATGCAATACTTTTGGCATTTACTGGCGAATTATCTTGCCTCTCGCCAAACCAGTCATGATTGCGGCAGCCATCTTTTCCTTTGAATCTCACTGGAACGACTTTTTCCGGCCCCTCATTTATCTGCAATCAAGAGAAAAGTTCACGCTTTCCCTAGGGTTGCATGCGTTCAACTCGGATTACGGCCGTGGCACCGACTGGCATCTGTTAATGGCGGCGTCACTTGTGGTCATGCTACCCGTCATTCTCGTCTTCTTCATCGCCCAACGTTACTTCATCCAGGGCGTCGTCTTCTCAGGTGTCAAAGGATAAAAGCAAATGAGCCCCCCCAACATCCTTTTTCTTATGGCTGACCAGATGCAGGCCCAGGTGTTGGAACCAGACCACGTCTGCCGCACCCCTCATTTAGATCGACTGTCAGCTCGTGGCATACGCTTTACCCAAGCCTACACACCCAACAACATCTGCTCACCCAGCCGGGCCAGTCTAATGACAGGGCTAATGCCCCATAACCACGGCGTGCTGGAAGTGCTCTACCCGAAAGTTCCAGACCTACACGTATTACGCAGCGACAAACCCCACTGGGCTCAACGCCTAGTGGAAGCCGGATATCGAACAGGGTATTTCGGTAAATGGCATGTGGAACGCACTAATCAGCTAAACCGGTTTGGATGGCAAGTGGACGGTGGTCACGCTGGTGCGCTCTTTCGCGCTGCAGAGAAAGAGATATTGGATGGGGAGCCGCTAAAGCCTCCCTGTAACCCGGCTCTCTATCTCAATAGGCCCATTGGATATGGTCCCCATCTGCTCTATGGGATCACGGAACGACCGGCGGAAAGACGCAGCATGGGCATTACCACTACCATGGCGCTACGCTTTTTGGAAGAGGCCGTGAAGGGACCAGCGCCATGGTGCTGTTTTGTTAGCTTCGTCGAGCCTCATGATCCGTTTATCGCCCATAGGGACATATACACCTCGTACGCAGAGGCGAATCTGCCCCCACCTCCCAATGCAGATGACGAGCTGGCAGACCGGCCAGGGCTCTACCGTAGGGCACAGGGCATCTGGAAACAATTGAGTGAGGCCCAGAAACAGGAAGCCCGGGCCTGTTACTACGCATCGATCACCGAGATCGACTGTCAGTTCGGTCGTCTTCTCGATTTTTTGGAAACCAGTGGCCAACTTGACAATACCGTTATCGTGATGACCAGCGATCATGGAGACCTGCTGGGTGCCCACGGACTCTTCTTCAAAGACATCTCAGCTTTTGAAGAGATCTATCGGATCCCCCTGATTGTTAGCGGACCCGACATCGAAAAGGGAGCCCTATGTCGGGCACGAGTCGGTCTACATGACCTATGCCCGACGCTACTAGAATTGGCCGGCTGCAAACCGTTCGACGTCCCGGACTCCCGCTCCTTTGTGCAACTACTCCAGTCGCCATACAGAATCGGCGAAGAGTGGACCCGGGGCTACGCTGAGTACTATGGCAACCGTTATCGCTTGACCCAGCGAGTAGTCTGGAACGGACCATGGAAATTCGTCTTCAACGGTTTCGACTTCGATGAACTCTACAATCTGGATGAGGATCCTTGGGAGATGGTGAACTTGTCCCTGGATCCGGCCTACGAAGAGCAAGTGCAGCAGATGATGCACCTCTTCTGGCAATACGCCCGAGCAACTGGCGATACACCGCTCACCGAGACCCTCTATCCCGCTCTTCGTTTGGGCACTGTTGGGCCGCTGTTCGGAGAGGAGACATCCGCAGTGGAACAATCTGACTGGGACTATCGGCGATAAAAATGCATGATCCTTCCACACAATGGAGATGCAGGGGTATATTATTAACATGAAAGTGCGCTACGAAGGTGCCACTGAATTCGTGGCCACGGACAAAGAACCCAAACCCATCAAAGTGATCGTGGAATGCCCGGAGGGTTTGACAGCCGGAACCGACGTGCGGGTCTCGATCAGCACCTTCCACTCCTATACCCGGGTGTGGACACTCGATGGAATCGAGGTGGAAAATGGAAACGGGCGCTTCGTGCTAGGACACGGCCTGCCCCATACCTGGCACCAAATGACGCGAGGAGGGGTAGGGCCAGCCGGTGGCGGACTAATTGGCCGCCCCGTAGGAGAGGTTTACCTCTGTACGATCCAAATTACCCAATCGCTCAGTCCCGGTGCGCACCTTGTTTTCGCTTTCCGGGCCGCAGCCTCTCCCCACGCCGATGTGGAAGGATCCCTCCTGGTGAAGGTACGTGCACCAGGCGTAGAGTCTTTCGAACCGGTGGGGGAACCTATGCCGCTGCACAATGCACCCGGTGATCCCGTGCGCCTGGAAGTACGCTGGGCTGCCGCTCCCGACGCACACGGAAAGCATCGAGCGGTGGTCTTCGCCACCGATGAATTACTCAACCCTGTTCTCGGATATCGCGGAACGATCACGCTAAAGGCGGACGAGGCGGTGGAAGGGTTGCCCAAAGAAATCAAAATGGGTACGGACGGGAGAGGAGTAATTGATGGTATCCAGGTGACCAATCAGGGACCTGTACGCGTCGAGGTTCGGGACGCGGCACGAGATCTGGAAGCCCGCAGTGCACCCATCCGACTTCCAGTCCCAGACGATCTGAAGCACTATTTTGGTGCCATACACTTCCACACCCGTCTCTCAGTAGATGGAGATCGGGATCCACGGCGGGCCTACGCTTATGTCCGAGACTATCTGAATCTAGACGTGGTAGCGATGACCGACCACGCACCTGTGGGGTTTCTGTGGGAAGAATGCATAGCAGTCAATGAGGAATTCTACGAGCCGGGCTATTTCGTCACCATTCCCGCCTGGGAAAGTTCAACCGCCTACGGTCATGCTAACCTCTATCTACGTTCTCCGCACCTGGATGCCGGTCCCTGGTACTGGGATCCGGACATCTGCCCATCAGAGATTACCTGGCCCCAGGATGTAGTTATGGTGCCTCATCATACCAATGCCGGGCAGATCTTCGCTCCCGGCGAACATCGGGAGATGATGGATAAGGGTATCTATTGGGCCAAATATAATTGGGCGATCCCCAACAAACGGGCTCGGCTGGTTGAGATCGTCCAAGGCCGAGGAAATTTTGAGGCAGATGCGCTGGACGAGCAATGGGGCATTCGCATGGGTGGCCAGGGAGCTTCCGTACAAGATGCACTGGCCCAAGGTTGGCGCCTGGGATTCGTCGCCGGCTCAGACAACCATGCAGGTTATCCAACCCAGCGGGACGGCCAATATGTGGGAATAACCTGCTTTCGAGCAGATGCACTGACCAGAGAAGCCATCTGGCAAGCAATGGATCGGCGACGGACCTACGCTACCTCAGGCGTACCAATTGTCTGTGATTTCTGGGTAAACGGCGTCGCCTCCGGCGGTGAAGCCATTTTGGTGGATAGAGAAGGTGTAAACTTTACGGCTCGTCTATACGGCACGGCTCCCATTGAAATCGTGCAAATTATATCAAATGGACACTGCGTGTGGCAGGACCAGCCGAATCGATGGGACATAGAATACGATGAATTAGAACTGCCTGTACCAGCAGGAGAATGGGCTTATTACTATCTTCGGTTGCGCCAAGCTGACGGCCATCGCGCATGGCTAAGCCCGGTGTGGCTGGACCGTGAGTACAATTAAGGCAAAGGGCGGCCACGGGACTGTGGTTGTATCCTGTCTACACCCAATGCCCAGAAGAACTGCCCCTGAGGAAGGGCAAGAAGGGCACCATGAGCGTCTATTGCACCTCCTCCTGACTTGCTCCTGACTTGCTCCTGACTTGTCCAGCTTCCTCATCTTGGCAACTTTTATAAAACACACAAAATCTTCAGCAAGTCATCTTCTATAAAGCCCCCTTGACATAATACAACTTTAAAACAGCCTTAACTCACCCACATGCTCCCGGATCTTGAGCACCGCCAGGCCGATTTCCTCCATGGCCTCTGGCTCGGCCAGGAGCAGGTTCTGGGTGAGCCAGATGGCCTCCTGGCAGGCTTGCTCCGCCACAGGGCAGGACGTCACCCGGCTGTAGGGCTCGGCGAGGGGCGGCTGGCGGTAGAGGGGCACCGCGTAGCCGGTGGAGCAGGGCACGCCTTCGGCCTGGAGCGCGGCGACAAAACGATCCCGAGGCACGCCGCCAAAGGCAGCCGGCTCGTAACGCAGCATGTAAAGGTGGAAGGCGTGGGCATCCACCCGGGCATCCCACCCCATGGGCCGCAGTCCGCCAATTTCCTCGAAGATGGCGTTGAGGCGGCGAGCATTGGCCATGCGGCGTTCCAGCTGCGCGTCGAAGCGCTCCAGCTGAGCCAGCAGGATCCCTGCCTGCCAGCCGGTCATGCGCAGGTTACTGCCCAGCAACCCATGGGTATACCAGGCCCCGCCGGGGGTGCGCCCCTGGTTGATGAAGCTGCGCAACTTCGACGCCAGCTCGTCGTCCTGGGTCAAAAGGATGCCCCCTTCTCCGGCCGTCAGGTTCTTGCTCAACTGGAGGCTGAAAGAGCCGATGTGGCCCAGGGTGCCCATGGGCGTGCCTCGCCAGCGGCTGCCGTGGGCATGGGCCGCATCCTCCACCACGAAGAGTCCATGACGTTCGGCCAGGGGCAGCAGCGCGTCCATGTCCACCGGGTGGCCGGCAAAGTGCACCGGAATGATGGCCCGGGTCCGGGGGCTGAGGGCCGCCTCCACCGCGGCCACATCCAGGTTGTAGGTGTCCGGATCCACGTCCACGAAGACGGGTGTCGCGCCCACCAGCCGCACGGCGTTGGCCGTGGCGATGAAGGTATAAGGCGGCACGATGACCTCGTCACCGGGGCCGATGCCCAGCACCCGCAGGGACGCCTCCAGGGTCAGGGTGCCGTTGACCGCCGCCAGGCCGTGGCGCGCCTGGTGAAGACGGGCAAAGGCCCGCTCAAACTCCCCCACCAGCTCATTGAAGCCGCCCCATTCGCCGGACTCCAACACCGCCAACAGGCGGCTCTTTTCCCGCTCGTCCCACTGGGGCCAGCGGGGCCAGGAGCGGGTACAGACCGGCGTCCCGCCGTTGAGCGCCAATTTCGCCATGGAAGCTTTCCTCCTGTCTGGCTCGGCATCTGAGAATGCCGACTCCGCGTCCGAATGGTCAAGGGACGGCAACGAGAGCTGGATAAAAATCTGGGCTCATCTGTGAAATCTGTGGACGCCCCATCAATCCAGGGCACGCAGGGGATCTTCCACCAGGGCGGCCAGGGTGTCCAGGAAGGGAGCAGCCCGCGCGCCGTCCACTACCCGGTGGTCACAGGAAAGATGCAGGGCCAGCATGGGACGCACTGCCGGCTGACCCGCCACAGGGGCCACCTTCTCCACAATGCGCCCTACCGCCAGGATGGCAGCCTGGGGTGGGTTGACGATGGCCCAGAAGCTGTCGACGCCGTACATGCCCAGGTTGCTCAGGGTGAATGTCCCCCCCTCCAGGTCGTCGGGGGTAAGCCGACCGGCCTGGGCCCGCTCCACCAGCTCCTTGCGGCGGGCCGCAATCTGGGCCACGCCCAGGGTATCCGCGTGGTGGATCACCGGCACCAGCAGCCCCTCCTCTACGGCTACGGCCACACCGATGTGGATCGCGGGGTTGGCCACGATGGTGCCGTCGTGCCAGGCGGCGTTGAGGCGCGGATGGCGGCGCAGGGCCACGGCCACCAGCTTCACCAGCAGATCCGTGTAGGTGACCCGCTCGCTCAACCGGTCCGCCAGCGACTGCCGCCAGGCCATCAGGCGGCCGGCATCCACCTCCCGGGCCAGGTAAAAGTGGGGAACCGTCTGCCAGCTCTCTGTCAGGCGCGCCACCATCCGCGACCACAGGCGAGACTGGGGCAGGGCCTGGGTGGACGGGGTGGCCGGTTCTACCGCCTGCTCCAGGTGGGCCAACACGTCCCCGGCCAGCACTGCGCCCGCGGGGCCGCTGCCGGGCACAGCGGCCAGATCCAGGCCATGCTCTGCCGCCAGGCGGCGGGCTTTGGGCGATGCTGGCGTAAGCCGGGGGACGGCCTGCGGGGATGAGGCAGCGCGGGCGGCCAGGTGGGCCAGCACGTCGTCCTTCTGGATGCGGGGGCCGGAGGACTGCACCTGGCTCAAGTCCACGTTGTGCTCGGCGGCGATGCGGGCGGCCACCGGGCTGACCGCCGGCCGGGACGGGGGCAAAGGCTGGGGGGGAGCAGCAGGCTCCGCCTGAGCCTCCTGGGGGAAGGGCTCATCCGGCGCGGCGATGAGGGCGATGACCTGGCCCACGGGCACTTCGTCCCCTTCCCGGGCCGTCACCCGGCGCAGGATACCCGAGGCGGGCGCTTCGATCTCCACCTCCGCCTTGTCGGTGGCGACCTCCATCAGGGGTTCGCCCTGGCGGACCTCTTCGCCCTCAGCCTTCAGCCAGCGCAGGAGGGTCCCCGTCTCCTGGTTCATGCCCAGGGCGGGCATGTAGACTTCTTTCGGCATCGTCCCATCCCTCTGTTTCTGGTACAATCCGGCGTAAATGCCACGGCAGACGTAGGTCACGCATCCTTGCGTGATAGGGCGCAGGGAAGGCTCTGGCACCCTTGTCCGGCCAGGAGGTCGGACCTACGGGTTGCATGAACCCACCTGCACGCCCCCCCTGGACGCATCGACACCTTTCGGTCCTGGCCAACGGGCAGGGCCAGCCCCGCCCTGACGGTTTCCTCAATGGCGGCCGCAGAGCGCCTTGGCCATTTCCACCACCTGTTCGGCGGTGGGTACGGTGAGGTCCTCCAGCACCGGCGAGAAGGGCACGGGCACGTCCATGGCACCCAGCCGCTTCACGGGCGCGTCCAGGTAGTAGAAAGCGCCGTCCGCGATCACCGAGGCCAGCTCGGCCGTCACGCCGTAGGAGTGGTAGCCTTCGTCGATGACAATGGCGCGGCTGGTCTTTTTGGCCGACTGGATGAGGGTCTCTCGGTCCAGGGGCACGGTGGTGCGCGGGTCCACCACCTCGGCGCTGATGCCCAGCTCTGCCAGCTTCTCGGCGGCCTCCAGAGCCACCAGGACCATGCTGCTGGTGGCTACCAGGGTGATGTCGGTGCCGGTGCGCTTGATGTCGGCCACGCCGAAAGGCAGGGTGTACTCCTCGGCGGGCACGGGCCCCTTGCTCTGGTAGAGCATCTTGTCCTCGAAGATGGCCACCGGGTTGTCATCTCGGATGGCCGTCTTCATGAGGCCCTTGGCATCGTAGGGGGTGGCGGGAATGGCGACCTTGAGGCCGGGGATATGGCTGAACCAGGCGTGGAGGGACTGGGAATGCTGGGCGGCGGAGCGACGGGTGGCACCCAGGGTGGTGCGCAGGACCATGGGCACCTTGAGCTTGCCGCCGGACATGTAGTGGGTCTTGGCTGCCTGGTTGACCATCTGGTCCATGGTCAGGGTGATAAAATCGCCGAACATGATGTCCACCACCGGCCGCATGCCGGTGATGGCGGCGCCCACCCCCATGCCGGTGATGCCGGCCTCGGAGATGGGCGAGTCGATGACCCGTTCGGGGCCGAATTCGTCCACCAGGCCGGTCAGCACCTTGAAGACGGTGCCCGCCTCGGCCACATCTTCGCCGATGATGAAGACCCGGGGATCCCGCCGCATCTCTTCGGCCAATGCTTCCCGGATGGCCTGGGCGAAGGTGATCTCCCGGCCCTGGGGATTGCGCACCGAAATGCTGTACTGGACGTCAGGCGTAGACATGGCGATCCACCTCGCTGGGGTCCGGGTAGGGAGCGTTCAGGGCGAACTGGACGGCGGCTTCTACCTCGCTGCGCACCGTCTGCTGGATGCGGTCAAAGATGGGCGGTTCTACCCCGCCCTCGGCCATGAGCCAGTCGGCCAGCAGCTTGAGGGGGTCCCGGTGGGTCTGCCACCAGGCCTCTTCTTCGGCAGAGCGGTAGAAGGAGCGGTCGATGTCGCCCACGTGGTGGCCTCGGAAGCGGTAGGTATGACAGAGGAGGAAGGCCGGCCCCTCGCCCCGCCGGGCACGGGCCACCAGGCGTTGCATGGTGTGGAACACGGCCCGCACATCCTGGCCGTCCACCTCCGCCGCTTCCAGACCGAAGGCCTGGGCCCGTCCCAACATGCTGCCGGCGGTGGTCTCCCGGTTGTGGGTGTACTCGTTGTACTGGTTGTTCTCGCAGACGTAGATGACCGGCAGTTGCCAGAGCTGGGCCATGTTCATGGCCTCGTAGAGGAGGCCCTGGCCCAGGGCGCCGTCGCCGAAGAAGCAGACCGCCACCTGATCGGTGCCCCGCATCTTGATGGAGAGGGCAGCGCCGGTGGCGATGCCCGCGCTGCCGCCCACGATGGCGTTGGCGCCCAGGTTGCCCGTGTCCTGATCGGCGATGTGCATGGAGCCACCCTTGCCGCGGCAGTAGCCGGGCGCCTTGCCCAAGAGCTCGGCGAACATGCGGTCCAGCGCGGCGCCCTTGGCCAGGCAGTGGCCGTGCCCTCGATGGGTGCTGGTGATGTAGTCGTCCCGACGCAAGGCTTCGCAGACGCCCACGGCGATGGCCTCCTCGCCGATGTAGAGGTGGGCCAGGCCGGGCATGCGTGCGCTGGTGTAGAGCTCGTTGGCCGCCTCCTCGAAGGAGCGGATCTTGCACATCTGCTCGTACATGTGGAGCCACTGTTCGCGGTCCACGCCGTCCAGGGCCGCGTCCGCGGGTGGGGCGTCAGGCGCGCCCGAGACGGGGTCTGGTTTCGTCTTGTCTGCCATCGCTGGTTTCTCCATCCTTTGGTTTGGGCCGCCCATCCACTTCTTGTCGCAGGATCGTGTCAGGGTTTTGTCGCAGGGTCATCCACACAGGTGGGCACAGATGAAGATGGCCGCACGTGCGGCCTGGGGAGCAATCCATGGTGGGCCTGTGGGACCGATGGGGGCACCATGGGACGATTCACGTGTCGTTCACGTGCAAGCTGCCAATATCATAGCGCAAAGCCGGGAATTGGGACAAGCCAGCCTTGACGCGGGAATCCAGCCCGGCTATCCGGGCCGGGCCGCCTACTCCTTCACATAGGCCCGGCCCAACGCCGCGGGCGCCACGCTGCGGCCACCGCCCTGCAGCAGCACCAGCAGGGTCAGGACATAGGGCAGCATGAGCAGCAGCTCGTAGGGGATGGCTTCCAGGTTGAGGGCCTGGATGCGGAACTGCAGCGCAGTGGCGATGCCGAAGAGGAGCGCGCCGGCAAAGGCCCGCTCCGGCCGCCAGCGGGCAAAGATGACCAGCGCCACCGCAATCCATCCCCGGCCAGCGGTGATGCCCTCGTTGAAGATGCCCAGCTGGGCCACGGTCAACACTGCGCCACCCAGCCCGGTCAGGGCCGCACCCAGGAGCACCGCCCCATAGCGGACGGCCACCACATTCACCCCCGATGTCTCCGCCGCGGCCGGATGTTCGCCCACCGCCCGGATGTTCAGCCCCCAGGTAGTACGGTACAAGAAGAAGAGGGAAGCGGCCAACAGCAAGAGACTGCCGTAGGTCACCAGGTCGTGGTTGAAGAGCACGGGCCCCACCAGCGGCAAGTCCGCCAGCACGGGGATGGGCACGGGTTTCATGCCCGTGACCCGGGCGGTCAGGGAACTGAACTGCTGGCGGTAGACGTAGGTGGTGATGCCCTGGCCCAGGATCACCAGCATGATGCTGGTCACCACCTGGTCGGTCTGCAGGGAGACCGCCAGCACGGCCATGATCAGCCCCATGAGCAGGCCGGCGATCAGCCCGGCCCCCAAGCCCAGCCAGGGCGCCAGCCCCACCAGCCACGGGGTAGCCGACTGTTCCGCAGCGTAGGCCGTCATGAAGCCCGCCAGCGCACCGGCCAGCATGATCCCTTCCAGACCCAGGTTCAAGACACCTCCCCGCTCGGTGATGATCTCTCCCAGGGCCGCCAGGAAAATGGGAATGGCCAGCCGAATGCCCGAAATGAGCAGCGTGGTCAGAAAGGTCAACGTCAACAGAGGGCCCCAATCCGCCATTCAAATCACCTCGTCATCATCCACCGTCGGGCCAGCGCGTCCGCGGCCAACACGAAGAGCACCACCAGCCCCTGGATCACCTGGGCCAGGGCCATGGGCAGCCCGTAAACGCTGTGCATGGTCTGGGCGCCGATGGTCAGCGCGGCGAAGAAGAGCGCAGCCACCAACACGCCCACGGGATGAAGCCGCCCCAGGAGGGCCACCAAAATGCCGCTGAAGCCGTAGCCGCCCAGGATCCCTGCCTTGAGCCGGGTGTGGAGTGCACTCACCTCCATGATCCCCGTCAGGCCGGCCAGCGCACCGCTGAAGAGCAGCGCGAAGACAATGCCGCGGGAGACGCTCATGCCAGCATAGCGGGCCACCGTCTGGCTGGCGCCAATGGCCCGGATGCGGAAGCCCAGGGGGGTCTTCCAGAGGAGCAAGTAGACCAGGGGCACCAGCGCCAGCGCGATGAGAAAACCCACGTGGATGCGGGTGTCCCCCAGGGTGGGCAAACGCACCGACCGGGCCAGTTGGGCGCTCTGGGGCAGGAAGCTCTCCGGATCTTTCAACGGCACCCGCACCAGGTAGAGCAACCAGTACTCGGCGATGTAGTTGAGCATCAAGGTGGAGATGATCTCGTTGATCTGAAAACGCAGCTTGAGGAAGGCAGCCACCGCAGCCCAAAGCGCACCGCCCACCAGACCCGCCAGCAACATCAGCGGAATCACCAGCGCCGGCGGCAGGGTAGCCTGCAGACCCAGGCCCACCACCGCGCCGGCCAGGGCCCCCATCAGATACTGCCCCTCCCCGCCGATGTTCCAGACCTGGCCCCGAAAGGCCACGGTCAACCCCAGGCCCATCAACAGCAAAGGCGTCGTCTTGAGCACCGTCTCCATCAGGGCCCGTCGGCCGCCAAAGGCGCCCTGAAACATGGCCAGATAGGCCGCCACGGGATCGGCGCCGGAGAGAAGGATGAGGACCGCGCCAGCCAGCAACCCCAGGAACACACCCGCCAGGGCTGCCAACAACGGCGCGATCTGGCGCAGCCAGCCGGCCCGCCGACGGGACGCAAGGACGCCGGTCGCGCCCGCTTCCGCCGGGGCCGTGACCGAAGATGGAGAAACCGAATCGCTCACGGCTGTCCCCCCTGCACATGGCCCCCCTGCACCGGATGTTGGGGCGTGCCCGCCATCATCAGGCCCAGGGCTTCCACGTCCACCTCTTCTGCCGGACACTCTCCCACGATCCGCCCCTCGTAGAGCACCACGATGCGGTCGCTCAGGGCCAGGATCTCGTCCAGCTCGGTGGAGATGAGTAAAATAGCCATGCCCTCATCCCGCCGACGCACCAGCTCCCGGTGCACATACTCGATCGCGCCCACGTCCACCCCGCGGGTGGGCTGGGCCACCAGCAGCACCCGGGGGCCGTGGGCGATCTCCCGGGCCAGGACCACCTTTTGGGCATTGCCGCCGGAGAGGGTGGCCACCCGGACATCCACCGACGGCGTGCGTACGTCAAAGGCCTGGACCAGCCGGCGGGCGTGGGCGCGCAGGGCCCCCATGTCCAGCAGCCCCCGGCGGGTGAAGGGCGGCCGGTCTACGGTGACCAGGGCCAGGTTCTCGGCCACGCTGAAATCCCGCAGCAGCCCCGTCCGGTATCGGTCCGAGGGGACGTGCCCCAGACCAGCGTCGAAGATGGCCCGAGGCGTGCGGTTGGTCACATCCTGGCCGCAGAGCTCGATACGCCCGGACGAGACCGTCCGCAGCCCCCGCAGGGCCTCCTCCAGCTCCCGCTGGCCATTGCCCTCCACCCCGGCCACCCCCACGATCTCGCCAGCGCGCACGGTCAGGTTCACCCCCCGAAGGGCAGGCAGCCCCCGGTCGTCCTCCGCGTGGAGGTCCTGGATGCGCAGGAGCACTTCGCCAGGTTTGGCGGGCTGTTTGTCCACCCGTAGCATCACCTCCCGGCCCACCATCATGCGGCTCAGGGCCTGGGCCGTGGCCTGGGCGGCCGGCACCACGTCCACCAGCCGTCCGTCCCGCATGACCGCGATGCGGTCGCAGATCTCCATCACTTCCCGCAGCTTGTGACTGATGAAAATGATGGAACGCCCGTCCGCGGCCAGGCTGCGCAGGATGGCCAGCAGCTCGTCCACCTCCTGGGGTGTGAGCACCGCGGTGGGCTCGTCCAGGATGAGGATTTCAGCACCCCGGTAGAGGGCTTTGAGGATCTCCACCCGCTGCTCCTGGCCCACCGAGAGCTGCCAGACCGGCGCGTGGGGATCCACCTGCAGCCCGTACTGGGCCGAAAGCTCCAGGATCCGTTGGGCCACGGCCCGGCGGTCAGCCAGGAGGGGAGCCCGGGGCGAAGGCTGCCCCAGCATCAGGTTTTCGGCCACGGTGAAGGTGGGCACCAGCATGAAGTGCTGGTGGACCATGCCCAGGCCGTGGGCGATGGCGTCATGGGGCGATCGAAAGTGGACCGGGCGGCCCCGCAGGCGGATCTCTCCCTCGTCCGGCCGGTAGAGGCCGTAGAGGATGTTCATGAGGGTGGTCTTGCCGGCGCCATTTTCGCCCAATAGCCCCAGGATCTCCCCCTGCTTCAGCGCCAGGCTGACCCGGTCGTTGGCCAGCACGCCGCCGGGAAAGCGCTTGGTGATGTTGTGCAATTCAACGATGGGTGCAGATTTCACCGTGTCCATCTGTTGCTTTGTCGTCTTTTCTTCATCTGCCTGGGTATGGCACCATCGGGCGGGCACGGGGGCCCACCCCTACAAGAATTCGGTACCTCCCGGATCCTGGCGACACCGGGCGGGGCAAGCCACGTCCCTACAGGACCTGCCCCCCTTCGTAGGCGCAGCTCGCAGCTGCGCACCCGCCGCCTCCCCTTCACCTGCCTGGGTGCGGCAAAACCGTGCGGCCAGAGACCGCACCTACGGCGCGGGATCCCGCCCCGATTGGGTGCCACGGACACGTAGGGCGGGTCTCCGGCCCGCCGAACGTGGCCCACTCTGCGGGGCACCGGCACCATCGGGCGGGCACGGGGCCCACCCCTACAAGAATTCGGTACCTCCCGGATCCTGGCGACGCCGGGCGGGGCAAGCCCCGCCCCTACAGGACCTGCCCCCCTTCGTAGGCGCAGCTCGCAGCTGCGCACCCGCCGCCTCCCCTTCACCTGCCTGGGTGCGGCAAAACCGTGCGGCCAGAGACCGCACCTACGGCGCGGGATCCCGCCC